>JAOZVT010000972.1 GCA_025869455.1 Prosthecobacter sp. | reverse complement strand
GCCGGTTTCTGCCGGCAGCGGCCTTCGCCCGAATGGGGGCGGTTATGGCATTTATGCCGCCTCCGCTTTCTCCCTCTGCAAGCCTTGCAGGAAGTCGGCTGCGCGTTGTGCGTGGGCTGCCGCGCTGAATATGGCGCGGCTGTCCTCCTTCAACGCTTTCAACCAATGCGCCAGATATGCCGCATGGTCTTCCCTGATTTCCGGCGTGATGCCGAGGTCAGCGGAAAGGAAGGCCGCGCCAAGTTCCGCTACAAGTTCCTCCCGCGCATAGCCGTTATCGCCAAAACGCTTGGCGTTAAAGCTGCGGTCTAGGCGGCTCTTGTGGCTCGTCCAGTGGGTCAGTTCATGCAAAATCGTTGCATAGTAACTTTCCTTATCCTTGAAGGCTTCAAAGGACGGCATCTGCACAATATCCCGCGCAGGGGCATAGTAAGCCTTATCCCCGCCGTGGCCGATAATCGCGCCCGTGCTGGCGATGAACCTTTCCGCATGGTCAAGGCGTTCCGCAAGCGGCAGCGGGTTTTCAGGCTTGCCGTAGTAATGGGCTGGCAATCCTTCAATCTGCTCGACGTTGAAAACCGAATACCCTTTCATAAAAGGTATCTGCTTTTCAATTTCCTCGCCGCCTTCGCCCGTTTCGGTGCGGGTTATCTTGTTGGCGTAAACCACAAGAGAACCTTGCTGCCCTTTGCGAACATGCGCCCCGAGTTCCTGCGCCTGATTGTAGGTCATCCAGATAGGCGCGGAATAACCTTTGTCCAAGGCTTCGCCCCACAGCATCAGGATATTGATACCCTGATACGGTGTGCCGTTGTGCCGCAGGGGGCGGGTGATTTTCCCCGCCGTATGCCCTGCGTTCCAAGGCTTCATCCAGCTGCGGACTCCTTTCTCAAGGTCGGCAATTATGCGGTCAGTAACGCGGGTATAAACGTCTTTACGGTCGGTCATGGTGATTACTCCCTGTCCAGCAGATTGAAAAGCCAAGTGTCGAAGTCCGAAGCGCGGTTAAAATCGTCGCCAATTTTGCGCGTCCAGAAGTCGGGATTTTTCAAAGGTTCGTTTTGCATGGCTTCCCCCTCACGCTGCGCGTTGTTCTGCGGAAAGCATCACATCAACAAAGTTCGCGGCTCCCCCTGCTTGCGCGATAAGGGATGCGGCAAAGGCTTCATTCATAAGAGGCGTTGCAATTGCGGGGCTGGTCACTTTCAGGCTGGTAATTTCTTCCCCTTGGATGCGGGAAAGAAAGCGGTTCGGCTCTGCGCTGATTTCGATGGTCAGGCCGTTCCATTTCATCTTCGTTTTCATGTTCTGCTTCCTTCTTGGATTTACGGGTTTCGCATGAAACCCGAACGCCAAGCGGCGAGCGCGAGCGGGGTGAGCGGCGGCAAGGGCGGCGCAGGCCGAGGGGTATCACCCATGCTGCACAAGCTCTTGCGCGGAAGCATGGGGATACGGCCTGCGCCGTTCATCGAAGACCCTTGCGCCGTGAGGGGTTAAGACCCCTTACCTAATTTGCATCCATATTTTCTTGCGAAAGCGATTGAAACCCGAATGGGCGAAGACAACGCAGTTGGCTTCGTGAGCCTGCGAATAAAGCGCGGTGCGCTGCTTGCAGCGCATTTGCCATGACTTGCGCTTGTCTGTTTTCTAGGGCGTGTCAGTCGTCTGCGGTCAAGTTAATCCGCTGGTTCCGGCTCATCGTCCAGCATCTAACCGTGAAACTGTTTATTCCTCTTACGCTGCAACTGTCCATCGTTCCCAAGTTGAGTCAAAGGGCGCTGCTCTACGCAGTTTCTTTGCTCCTGATTTTCTGGCCTCTATCGGCCTTCTCATTCTGCATCCTGGCATCGGTTCGCCTTAATGCCCGCAAGCCCTAACGGGCTTCTCCACTTCGTTTCGCCTTAGTGCTGGCAGTCGATACGCGCTGCTCAGTCCGCGTCATGAAGGCCGCGATGTCGCGGTCAGAAAGACAGGAGCGAAACATGACGTACATCATCACCTTGCCGGAACTCGAACATCTGAGCGAAGCGGAACTGAACCATAAATATAATGCGATACTGAACGATCTCGCCCGCCGCAATATGGCGGCGGCGGATTGCCCGCTGGCGACGATGACACTTGAAAACATCCGTCGCGCAATTCAGCGCAAACGGACGCGCGCACCTCGCCCGCGCTTCTGACGCAGGCCCAAAGAAAATGCGCCGCATGATAGCGGCGCATTTTCCCTAGTGCAAAAATTGGGTTTATGCTTGATTTTTATAATACGGCATTTTACAAAGTACTATTTTCCAAAGAAAGGGGAATCGCTATGGTTTCCAAGCTCGAATGGAGCATGATTGATGGTGCTATTAACAAGTGCCAGCAGGCGTATCAGTTAGATACGCCATCAATGGCATTTGCATATTACGTTCTTGAGCTGATGTTTCCCGATGCAAATGAGAACTTGGAAGACCTCATTACTGACGGCGGAAATGATTGCGGGATTGACGCAATTAAAATTAGCAAATTAGATGGGTGTGCAGACGTTCATTTTTTCCAATTTAAGTATCGTGCCACTCACGATAATAGCCGTAAATACTTTCCCGGCGACGCCGTTGATAAGGTCATAGCGTTCTTTAAGGCATTGTTTGACGAAGACGCCACCTTAGAAAAATCCTGTAATCCGTTTCTTTGGCAAAAAGTTCAAGAGATTTGGTCGTCAATCCGCGATTCTTCCACAAGATTCACTCTGCATTTCGGCACGAATGGGCTGAACTTGGAACCGGCGCAAAAAGTCCGCCTTATAAATGGAATTCGAGAATATAAAATTACCTTTCACGAAATTGATGATGCCGTGCTTTGTGATCTTATCGTTAACTCTCACAGCAAGGAAACCGTTCATCATCTTACGGCGGTGGACAAACAATACTATGAAAGATCGGATGGGGATATTCGCGGCCTTATCGCTACGGTCAACGCCAAAGAACTTGTGAACGTGATCGCCGATGACGCTGTTCCAAGCAGGGTTGATGGGCGCAACTTCGATCAGAATATCCGCGTATATCTGGGGGGTAATAATCCGGTTAACGAAGCAATTATTCAGTCGGCTCTTTCACGTACAAACAGTTATTTCTGGTATCTTAATAATGGCATCACAGCTGTTTGCTCTGCATTTTCTTATCAGCCCGGGGCAAGATCGCCTAAAATTGAAATTAAGAACTTACAAATCGTAAATGGTTCACAAACATCCCATGCGCTGTTTGAAGCTGCCAGAAGCAATCCGGAAGCTCTCGATAACGTATTGGTGCTGGTCAGACTCTACGAAACAAAAAATACTGAATTGCCTCATGAAATCGCAGTCGCGACAAATAGCCAGACACGCATATATCACAGAGATTTGACTTCAAACTCAACACTTCAGCTACAATTGGAAAAAGCATTTGCGAGTCTTGGTTATTTTTATGAGCGAAAAAAGAACCAGCATAAAGACAAGCCTGATGATAAGAGGATTGACGCCTTTAAACTTGGACAGGCGATTTTAGCCTACCATCTAAAGGAACCTGAAAAAGCAAAGACTGACTCTGACAAAATTTTTGGTAATCGCTATAATGAAATTTTCAGCTCTGAACTAAACG
>JAOZVT010000971.1 GCA_025869455.1 Prosthecobacter sp. | reverse complement strand
GATACCTGCGCCTCGACCAAGGGCACGGGTCATTCCGGGTTGAGTGAGCCGCTGAAGGTAATCACAGGGCGGGCGGAGGCGGTGAAATTCTAAAAGCACCTCCCCCAGGCGCAGGCGGCAATTTTCTAAAGCGCGTAGCGACAAGCCGCGCGTGACTATGTTTCGGCGATGTTGTCCATGAAGAAGATCTAGCTCATCTTCATGTTCAATGCGGTCTAACACCTCACCCTCGATCAAGGTGACCTCACAATCATATCGCCCCGAGTAATAGCCCGTGCCTGTCGCATAACGATCTCCCTCCAAGCCTTTTCCAGCGATGGCTAGCACACGCTCGACGCGCTGCATGGCCTGCCCTTTCGCGGGGGCTATAAACAGAGCGGCTACCGTGGACATCGGGAATCAAACCGTGGCGTGTTCTGCTCCAAAGTCCATTTCTCCGGCGCGCTTGAGTTCCTCAATGAACACAGCGAAGACCTTGTCTTTCTTTTGCCGATCCAATGTGCCCGCCGCTATCTGTAAAGGTTCTGGCTGAGGTTTGAGAGGCTTCAATACCACACGCTCAGGAATGAGACAGGCGATACGCTCCACGACCAAGGCGATGCCAATGCCAGCCTCGACAGCCGAGATGAGGCTGGTCACCCCATCACATTCACTGGCGATGCGGGCATTGATGTGCTGCTGCTTGAACCACCCACTGATGAAGGCCCAGTAGTCTGGATACTCCCGCTGGCTGTAAACGACGAGGCGTTGATCATTCAGATCCTGCGGCGTCAGTGTCTTCTTTGCATTCAGGGGATGCAGCCGTGGAAGAACCACACGCCAAGCCTGCTGCTGTACTGTCGTCCAAGATATCTCAGGGTTCTCCTTCAGTGGAGCGACCGTGACAATAACATCCAGTGTACCTTTTTGCAGCGCATCCACCATCTCATTCGTGGTTAGGTCTGATAGTTCCACCCGTGCCTTCGGATGCACTTGAGAGAATGCCTCCAGCGCGGGTGATAAAATACCCGCGCTAAGAGATGGCGAGTAGCCCACGCGGATGGTCTGCGCCTTCGCCGTAGCGCGCACGCGATGCTCCAGTGCATCAGCTCGTTCCAGCAAAACTCGACCTTCCCTCAACAGCAAATCACCCGCAGGAGTGAGGCTGAAGGAATGCGCCCCACGCTCCAGCAAGGTCACGCCCAATTCATCTTCCAGACCTTTGATCTGGCGGCTCAAAGCGGGTTGTGTCAGGTGCAAGCGTGCCGCAGCCCGGCTGATGTTACCATCTTCGGCAGCGGCGATGAAGGAGCGCAAAGGGCGGAGTTCCATGCAAAAGACTTCTTTAGCTGATCATTTCAATCCGGTCATGATAAACCGCGATAAGTTTGGCCTGCGTTAATGCATTCTCAATGATCGGCCACACCCGAGCAAGGAACTCATGAAAGGCTTGACGTTTCATGTTCCCAAACCGCAGGTGAACCACCCGTGGAGGAGGTGATGATATCATCATTCGATCTGAAAAATCCGCATCCTTCGTCACAATCACCAGATCCTTCTTCACCGCATATTGCCACACCTGAGTGTCCGTAGGTTGCGAGGACAAATCCGTGGCATGAATCACTGGCAATGAAGGCTGAAAGAGTAGCCCATGAGGCAAATTCTCATCCAACAAAAAACCCTTCATGCTACTGCCGTGAAGGTGAAGTGATTCCCCATCAGCTGTGCAGCATAGCGAATGCAGGCCTGAACATCTTCACGCGTCAGACGTGGATACGCCTCAATCACGCCTTCGACGGAATCTCCCGCTGCCAGGAAATCCAGCACCGTCTGGGCAGTGATGCGCGTCCCTTGGACAATGGGCCTGCCATTGCAAACATCTGGGTCGATGACGATCTGGGATTCCATACGTTAAGTATGATGCAAAACTCCCTGACTAGCAAGATGAGCCTTCCGCCCCCAGCATACTCCACTCGCAGTCTGAGGCAAACAGAGCTGCATTGGTCATCGGGAGCGTTTGATTGCAGTATCTTCTCGTCATGAAAACCAAAATTCGCAAATCCAATGAACGCGGCCATGCCGACCACGGCTGGCTGAACAGCCAACACACCTTCAGTTTCGCAGACTACTACGATCCCGCTCAGATGGGCTTCCGCAGTCTTCGTGTGATCAATCAGGACCGAGTGGCCCCTGGCGGTGGTTTCCCCACTCACCCACACCGCGATATGGAGATCTTCAGCTATGTGTTGGAGGGTACCCTGGCTCACAAAGACAGTCTTGGAAACGGTCGCGAACTCAAACCAGGTCAGGTCCAGCTCATGAGCGCCGGTAAAGGTGTTCTCCACAGTGAGTTCAATCCCTCCCAGACTGAGCCCGCCCACTTCCTGCAAATCTGGATTCAGCCAGAGGCACGCGCCCTGGTCCCCAGCTACACCGAGTGGCATCCCGATCCAGCCAAGGAAAAGGAAACCAAAGTCTTAGTCATCTCTCACGATGGCCGTGACGACTCCGCCACCATCCATCAGGATGCAGACGTCTATCGCGTCCGCCTTGGTGCGACAGATCGCGTGGAGCATGAGGTCAAAGCAGGCCGTGGAATCTGGTTCCAGCTCATCAAAGGTCAGGTCACCGTCAATGGCGAGACCTTGAAACCTGGCGATGCCCTGAGCACCGAAGACGCAGGCACGTTGACCCTAAGTTCCGCAGGTGAAGAGGTCGAAGCACTCCTTTTTGATCTCGGCTAATGCAGCCACAGGGAGCCGGGGTGGCCAGGTCAATGACACCCACACCCGGTTCCACAACTGCCCCCGCCTGAACTGCTGGAGCCACTGGAGCTAGCGCCACCCATCATCCCCGTCCCGCCAATGGGCACCCGTCGCACGGGCTGTCCGCTGTCGGGATGCTGCGTTAAAGCATCATCCTTCATGCTCTGGCGGATTTCGAACCGCTTCGGCAGATCACCTTCAAATTGGGGAATGGTCTCGTAAATGTAAGTGGGCATGATGATGGAGAAGATGTGGGATGGCGCGCGTTCGTCAAGTGGGGGACGTAGAACGACGAAATTCAAATAACGAAGGTTGAACACGGCACACCACCCCGCCCCGAAACAAAAACGGCGTCCCGTGAAGGGACGCCGCTAAGGAAGTCAAAGAGACTTAAGGTGAGACCGATTAGGCGGTCTGCTCGTCAATCTTAACCACCTTGTAGCCACCTATGGCCTTGAAGTAGAACAACAAGAGCAAGAAAGCGACGGCCATAGAAGCAGGGATAAAAGAGTCCGCTTTCAGGGTCTTACGAGCGCCTGCAACATCTGCATGAATGACTTTTTGCTGCTCTTCTGGAAGCTTGGCCAACGCCGCTTTAGGGTCATCAATCCCGCCAGCCAATGTCTCCTCGACAGCACTTTTCAAGGAGGCTTTAGCTGCACCCAATTTTTCACCATCAAGGGTCTTTACAGATTCAAATATCAGCCATTTGCTTTCTTTAGTTCCGATCAACACTGAAGCTGATTCTGCAGGAACAGATTCGGCAGCAAAGCGATCCTTTGCATACCCCAAGCCCGGAGACCCAATCAAGCCAGCTGACATCATACCAATGCCTCCCATAATGGAGATTGCAACGGCACCAGTTCTTGGA
>JAOZVT010000970.1 GCA_025869455.1 Prosthecobacter sp. | reverse complement strand
GATTACGTTTCTCCTGAGGTGGTGGAGAAATTTGAGAAGCAGCATGATTGCCGGGTGGTGATTGACACCTTTGACTCGAATGAAGCCATGTATGCCAAGCTGAAAGCGGGAGCTTCTGGATATGATGTGATATTTCCTACTAGCTACATCATTCAGGTGATGGAGGCCGAAGGCATGTTGCTGGAGCTGGATGCTGCTCAGTTGCCTAACAAGAAGTTTATGGATCAATCCGTGCTGGATAAAATCCACGATCCCAAGATGAAGTTCAGCATCCCCTATACCGTGGGGTATGCGATCACAGCTTTCCGTAAAGACAAGGTGCCTGATGCCGCGGCCTCATGGAAGGTCTTTGAGCGTGCCGATTTGGCCGGGCGAATGACGCTTTTGGATGATATGCGAGAGACGATTGGAGCTGCCTTAAAGACCTTGGGGTACAGCATCAATACTCGGGATGAAAAGCAGTTGGCGGAAGCTCAAGGCGTGCTGCTGACCTGGAAGAAGAACGTGGCTAAATTTGACAATGAAGGTTACAAGGCCGGGCTGGATTCAGGGGAATTTATCCTGGTGCATGGATACAGTGGAGATCTGTTTCAAGTGGTGCAGGAAAATGCCAAAGTGGGTCTTCTGATTCCTGCTGAAGGGGTGACGATGAGCTGCGATGAAATGGTGATTCCCAAGACGGCGAAACAAATCACGCTAGCTCATGCTTGGATCAATTTCCTTTTGGATCCTGATATCTCCGCCGAGAACATGGAATGGATGGGCTACCTCTGCCCAAACACTGAGGCTTTAACGAAAGTAAGTCCTGAGTTCCTAAAAAACCCTGCGGTGACCATCCCTGAAGCCATCAAGGCGAAGAGTGAAGTGATTCAGGATTTGGGAGACGATCTAGCCAAATACACGAAGGTCTGGGATGCCGTGAAAGGCTGAGTTAGACCTCCATCCATTCCACACCTGGATACCTAGCACAGAGCGCGGAGATCTCTTCTGGTGTCATGATCATGAAGGCGGTGGAGAGTGCGTCTGACAAGGCGGCGGTAGGGGCCAGTGCATAGCTGCGTTTCCCCTGAATAGGCACCGGCAATAAGGTGCGTGGATTCATGATGTGCGCACCTTTGACCATGAAACCACTGCCGCTGAGAGCTTGATTTTTGAAGCGTTTTTCCTGCGCTCCATCCGCTAGGGTGATGGCCCAGGCCTCTTCACCCGAGGGGCTGTCTAACGCTAGGAGGGTGCTGTCGCCTGCATTTAAAAAAGCGCGCGTGATGCTCCAATCTTCCAACAACTGCACGGCCTGATCTAGGGCGTAACCTTTGCCCACGGCACCGAGATCAAAGACCATGTGATCTGCTTTGACGTGAACGCGGAAGCCATCTTCTTCGAGCTCAAAAAGCTCACTGCCGATGCTCTGCCTCGCGAGTGCTAATTTGTCTTCTTCCGGCTGGATCAAGTGGCCATCTGGGCTGCGCCAAAGATGCATCAAGGGACCAATGGTGATGTCAAACGCGCCTGCAGTTTCTGCATGCACGGTTTTGGCTAAGTTGAGACAATCCCACACGGCCAGTGACACGGCCAGGCTTTCTCCAGCACGCAGACGGTTGAGCCGAGCAATGTCGCTTGTTTGCCGGAAGCGACTCAACTCCTCCTCCAGTCGATCAATCTCGGCGAACACTGCTTCAGAAGCTTGCGCTGCATAAGTAGCATCGATGTCGTCTTGGCCGATGATGACCTCAAACGAAGTCGCCATGGCCTCATGTGCGAAGACATGGAAATCGGTCATGGCTGAGACCGTGGGGCTAAGCTGCCAGAGAAATCAGGCAGGGTCGGGTTAAAGGTGGGCGGCTTGGAAAGCGTGCCTTCCGGCGGCAGCGGAGGCGGTGCATCCGGTGCTGCCTTTTCCTCCACAGCGGGTGCCTGCGGTTGCGGGGTTGGCTCCGCCACTTGCTTGCGCAGCAGCAGAGTTAAAATGATGCCTGGACGCAAGCCATAGGGGTAATGTTCGCTGTATTCCCCTGGTTTGATCTTGGTCTTGATCTGGTCATAAAACTCAGAGTCTGCCACGATGACATCCGCATCCAGAGTGTCAGGCACGTTATCCTGAAAGCCCACGTTTTTCCAGTTGCGCCAGTACCAGGGCAGGGGCCAGCCGGAGTCTTGGGCGATGACTTGGATCTTAGTCTCAGGGCCTTTTTGATCCATGTAAGTCTGCACTTCTCCCATGAGTTTCAGCAGGCTCTTTTGGGTGTGCGAATAGGCGTATGGATTGCGCGGGTCCGAGGAGTATTCGAGCTGGGGATTCATGTGCGTTCCCGTCACTCGAATGGACTGATCACACAGGTGCCAAAGGCCGACTGTGAGCAACCCATTGAAGATGAGTCGCATGGTCCTTCCTGGCATGGCCGACCACAGGGCGGATGCGCCCACACCAGCTAGCAACGTCAATGAATACTGCGCACTCAGGATGGACCAAGGTGTCTTATAGCTGAGGATGGAATAGCCTGCCAGTAGGACCAGACTGTAAACGGAAAGGAAGACGAGAAAGGCCTGGCGACCCGTGTTTTTAAAATCTCCGATGACCGAGTAAATCATACCGACCAGTGCCAGGACACAGATCAGGGCTTCCGTCCAAACGAGGGTGTCTCTACGCCAGAAGAGCAGGGTCAGGTAATAATGCCAAGGTTTCTCATGCCCACTGCCACCGCTGCGCTCCAGATAACTCAAGTAAGTGGTGAAGCTATCCGCCACGGCCTGCCAGTCATGGAAGCCCCCAGAAAATGCGGCGACGGAGACGATGAGAGCAGGTACAGCCACCCATAACCAAGGCCGAGAGGGCCGACCCTTTTTACGGGAGGAGCCCATGCTGAAGCCGCTACCTTTACGCGGCTCAAATTCACCGATCATGCTTCTAGCGACGACCCAACCGACAAAGGCCGCGCCGACATTTAGAATGAACGTTTCTTTCGTTGCATGCTGGAAGCCTAGGGCACAGCCGCCTAGCAGCAACCATAGCCGCGTGCCGCCCTGCGAGTAACGCCAGAAACAACCTAGCGTGATCGAGATTAGCAGCACTAGGAGCATCTCCATGATGAAGTAACGGCTGTAATAAACCATCATGGGGGAGGTGGCCGTGAGTAGCATGGCAATGGCTGTCCCATAGCGGCCTAGTGCATCTAGAAATAGCAATGTGCTCAATAACAACCCAAGTCCACAAAGAGCCGTGACCATACGCAGATCAGACTCTGTCCACGTGCTGGGATCTCCCCACCCGGCAATGGATCCCCAGAGGATGCTGACTTGATGCAGAGCTGGCCCATGGAAATCCTTGGGATCATACTGGAAATGTCCCGTGTTCCAAAACTCAGCCAACTTCATTCCCAAGATCGCCTCATCTGTATGCATGGGGCGAATGCCCAAATTTGGAACGGTGCGATAAGACACTCCTAGACCAATGGCTAAGGCAACCAGGATCAAAAAGGTAAGGAGTGATAGAGAGACTTCTTTGCGGGGGGCCATGTGTCTTCAAGATGGCGGCTATGAGGCTCCGTGCCAGCAGGAATATCATCCTAAAGTTCGGCAGAGTCTGTAATCTGTTCCTCGTCTATATAGGGCGATGAAGGTGGG
>JAOZVT010000969.1 GCA_025869455.1 Prosthecobacter sp. | reverse complement strand
TAAAGGCAATAAATATGAATTGATGAAGGTATTTTCAATCAGAGAGTTTCGATTGGGAATTTCTATTCAAGGATATTTATCAAGGCGATTTTTATCATGAACGATTTTTATGGGGAAATATCTCAATACAGCCCGGCATCTCTTTACAGTCAACGGCGTCTCGTTACAGTCAATGGCATCACCTTACAGTCAAGAACGTCTCGTTACAGTCAATCAGATCTTTCCCGTGTCGGCAACGACGCTCAATGTACATGATCGCCACCCGAAGACGGCTCATGTCAACCTTCATCTTCTCACACCACGGCATGTTGATTATGCTCAAGTCCTCGATTCCACAATCAAGGCATCGCCTCCACACCTGACACGCCTGCACCGCCCAGTTAGCTCACTCCGATCAGCAACAAACTCGGCAACCGGAGCTCAACACGCACAATCACCATCGAAGATGACGACCTGAAAGTAATCACTACCGTGGGACAGAGTCTCTACATCAGCAGCGATGACAGGAAAAGGCAATCGCTTCAAGATGGAAGAAGCGTTCCATCAAGCCATGCGTCATCCAGTAGGCCAATGTCACAGCTGCACACCGATGGGAGGATCATCGTGTGGTGAGTGGCAATGAATGGGTTATGGGAGTGGAAAGAAAGAGACAAGGAATGAATAGATCATGAATGAACGAGTCGATGTGGGAGATAACATTTATCCGAGGAATGATGTGAATTACTCTTCTCTAATTATCTTCGAGATATTAAATTGTAAAAAATATTTGAGTTTTATTTTTATTTTTATTTTTTTTTTGAGAATCTGGAAAAAAGAACATCTCGTTTTTTGGCGAGGTGGGTAGTGACATTAACGAGATGACCGAAGAACGAACTGACAGAGTGAAAGATGATCAAGAGCATCAGTTGTTACTGTGACTCATTTTTCTTGCTGAGGATCGGAAGTGTATTTCTTGCTTATTAATGAAACAGGGTTCCATCTGGAAATTTGGTGAGGTCCCCTTCGTCGACGGTGTGATGGTTGATCCTCGATCGATTGAATCCGCTGGGCAGTTTCCCTATCCCTGGCGATTGTTGCCGCGATTTGATGCTCTCGCTGGACGAGCCTTCTGACATAGGCTGCATCGTCCACACGATTATTCTGGTGAAGCTGGGTTTGGTATGCAGGAGAATGAATCCCTCCAGCAGGGTGGTATCGAACTGTAGGGAGGGATTGGTATCCGATATTGGGATTGTGGTGATGCTTGAGGTTGGTGTTTGGCTCAGGTTTAGTCTCTTCAGCAAAGAGACGGACAGCGAGATCGCTGTCGCTTTCCAAGGATGAAACCGGCTTGTCGAACGAGGAGAGAGTCATCACGTACAAATCGGCAAAGTTGGCCATCATCTCCTGGAGGGAGGCCTGTTGCTGCGGCGCTTCCATCTCGGCAACGGGGAAGAGCTTCTGGTTGACGTACGCCTGAAATTCATTGAACGAAGGACACACGATGAAGGCCGCAGCGTTGGGGTGATCTGGAGCGGTGTGGGAGTTGAAAATGACCCACTGTTGTTTCCGCTGATGCACCAAGAGCGTGATGCCCAGACAGACCAGGACGAAGATGAGCGGTTCCATTGTCTTCTGCCTCCGCAGCTCTATCGTCATTCTTCGGATCGTTGGTGGGATCTGGGATATCGAGGTTTGCAAGGGTTGCTGCAAGAGTTTCAAGATTTGGAACTGGGGGTCGTTGGCAGCGAGCTCTTCGACGTCGGCATGTTTGCTCTCTTTGAATCGGGCCACTGAATACAGAATAGCGTCCACCAGCGCATGGTCAACGGCTTCGTTCCAGAGCAGTCGTTTGCCAGCTTCGAGGGCAGCAGGGGTGCACGCAGCTGGTCCTGCCACGGTGTATTGATTGACGGTGCCTGCAAAGATCTGAACTTGGCTTGATGGTTCTTTTTTCCCAACGTCATTCGAGGCAGGTGAATTCTTTTCAATCGGATCATCTTTCAACTCAAGGCAAGTGGGAGGTGCACTTGCGGGAGCAAACACAATAGAATCATCAAATGTTGATGTTGATGTTGATGATGAGGATGATATATCTTGTGATTGACGACAATAATTGAGAGCGATTTGAATGCGATACATGACTTGGTCTCGGATCGGTAACAGTGAAGGGAGGATTTCTTGAGATTCGAGTTTGGTTACACATTGTGAGATGAGATGCACCAGATTGCCGAGTTCTTCCACGGGGTTGAATGCCATAAACACCAAGATCCATTCCGAAATCAAGGTTAATATCCGAGGAAAGTTTGGGAGATCAAGCTTTTTTTCGATCGCCTCAGTCACAAGCGAGATCAAGCGGCATGACCAAGCAAACGTGAAACGTGCGGGACTGACGGTGTGGATGAGCGTATTGATCAATGGAGAGAGCATCATCTCTACCTCCGCCAGATTCATCTCACGCCGATCGATCATCTCATCGTAATCAAGCTCGGCAAGCAGTTGGTGTGGCCAGTCAAGCGGCTGATCGAACAGCACCCGAAAGGCAACGCGGTTTAGGCTCAATCTGGCGAGTAAAATGGCAAGAAATAAGTTTCGAGCAGGACTTTTGGGCCATTGGAAGATCTTCTTCAGCGCGCTGGCCAGTAACTTGGTCCATTCCTCCGTGGCAACCACGCGGATGTCGAGACACTCGAACTCGGAGACGGACAGCTTGAGGGCAGAGTCGGAGACCAGAGGAAGTGCGTGAGCAAAGAAGGCATGCCATTCTTGCGCTGAATAGGACATCCAACTTGAGGGATCGGATAAATGGCGTTGCGCGATGGTGAACTCGGCGTCGAAGATGCGCTCAGCATTCGGAGCGATCGATGCGTGAGAAGAGGCAGACTGCACAGAAGACGAGGACTGCACAGAAAGAGGATACTCTGGTTGAGAGCAGCACTGCACGTGCAACACAGATGAAGCTTCTCGGCAGGACACGCTTTGATCGGAGAAATCCTGAGATGAGGCTTCAAATTCAGGTGAAGAAGGTGGAAGACGAGTGAGGTGGATTTGAAACTGATTCGGGGAGATGATGGTCGGAGTGAGGATGAACTTGGGATCAAAGCAAGAGATTGAGAGTGAAAACAAGGATCCATTTGAAGTTTTGGGTATGAAGAGGGCTGGAGGAGAAACGGCCGGAGCAGACTCACGCACCAGAAGCGAGATCACCAGCTGAGATCGAGGCGCTTCATTGTCGTCATGAGCAGCGATGGAATCTTGGAGGAGAAGATCCAGATCAGCTTGAGATCCCAGCAAGATGAGGTCGGATTCGTGATAGAATAAAGAAAGCTCGTTCTGTGTGGAGAGCAGGGATTGAATCGTTGAGAGGATTGCTTCAAATGTCAAAGGTTTCGGCGCTGGAATGAGTCGAGTTTCTTCTCGATTTTCAATCTTTAACTTGAACCGAATTGATATTCTATTTTCCATTTTGATTATTTATAATTATTTATTTATTTATTTATTTTTTATTTCTCAAATATACTAAAACTAATAGATATTGAATATGGATGACTGGTGAAAACTTGCCGAGCAATGACCATGGTTAAAATTATCAATAACTAATATACTAGTCTCTTCTTATTCTCGGAAAATTTCAAAGAAAATGAT
>JAOZVT010000968.1 GCA_025869455.1 Prosthecobacter sp. | reverse complement strand
CCCCAAGCCACAAATCGTGATTTCCAGGAATGACGAGTACCGGGGTAGTTTGCACCCACGTACACATTCGTTTTTTGAGGAGTGAAAGCCCCTTCAGTGAATCAGCCAAATCTCCACCGAGGATAATCAGATCGGGGCTCATCATCGTGACCGCTGCATCAATCTTGGTCAGCAATGGCTCGCCGTTTTTCGCTTGTGCATGAATGTCTGTGATTAGCAAAAGTCGCACCGATTTGTCAACTGCTACGGACATCGTTTCTTCCCGAATAAATAGGGGGCCGCGTTGTCCAATATCTAGCATCGGTAATTCGTCGAGTTTGGGTGTTGCCAGCACAGGATTGAGGCATCTCTCATACCATAGTACCACAGCCAAACATCCAGTACACCAAGAGCGCACAAAACCATGGCCTAACAATCCGCCTGAAAGCATTCGCCAAGCAAATGGTAATACTAGACTCATAGCAGCCAAGGTCCCTGCATGGCGCTGCATAAGATTCCGCGAATCCGTCCAGGGATTCTGCGATCCATCAAGAACCACCGGGAATAGAAACACCCACTGGACTTCGACGGCATAAAACGCCGGGATCACCAGAATCACCAAAGCTGGATGAACGAACCATGCCAAAACAAGAACAGCCAGAGGAGCAAGGCTGGCGAGACTGTATTTGACGAAGCCTAGCCATGAAAAAGTGGCGGTTCTTTTAGGCAATGGATGACCACGCAGTTCCTCCAAGGCTAAGCACATCCAGTCCGCGCCGGAACTAAAGCCTTGCCACCACACAATGGATTCGGCATGAGTTTTCAGGCGGTGGCTCCTGTCATAAATCTGCGCAGCATCACGCAAAAGAGTGCTCCCGTTATACACGGCCTGAGAACCCTCCCACCACAAAACACCAGTGTACCCAGGCTAGAAATGCAATGCCGTTGCCAAAGACCAGCGCACGGTGCAGCAGGGTCTCGATCCGTTTGCAGCGCCGCCGATGATAAACAAATTCATCATAGCAAATCAGTGCGGTGGTGTACATGAGCACAATCATCACAGGCACAAGAAAACGATGTGGCATCTCACTCACGGACGCCGCGCAAAGGAGCCCAAACATTGGCACGCCGCCGCCTGCAAGCGCGAGCAATTCGCAACGCCGCTCTGCCTTGCCCACGAAACAATGAGTGACCCATCGATGATAAATCCAATCCCCCAAGCCTCCAATCAGGGCAATGGTTCCAGCTAGTCCCATCACCCAAAATTCCCATGGCCACGCCGTAGGATCCATCAGCCAGTCAGGAGCCGTATTGCTACTGGCTAAAAGAGCAAGGCCTGAAGGAAACCCAATGCCTGGAATCAATAGGGCAATAAGACTGCCAAATCCCGCCTTTCGACGGCGTTCAGTCACAGGAAGTTTAAGAGCACGTTTGACACCTGCGCATGCTTTTCCGCACACAGAAACACAGGTATTGGATTGTTCAGCAAGCTCATTCATTACGCCAATTATTGAAGGATGCCATTAACTTTGCAACACAAAGTTAATATCGTTTAGAAGTAATAGGAGTGGTGATTCAATTTCCGATCCGTTTATAAAACAGCCTCTCGCCTGCAAGTCTTGAAAGCGTGCATCAAGGAGATCTCACACAAATCCCACCTAACAGCGACCTGATCTTCCAAGTGGAGTTGCTGCAAGTCCTGGGTAGGTAGTGAGATGGAGAGCCCTTCCGCCGAACTCATTGTTAGGCGAAAGAGAAGCCTTGGCTAAGGCACTGCCCCTGGTCGCTTGCGTAGCTTCCAGTTAGCAGGCTACCAACAGACAGCGTATTACTTGGATGTTGTTGCGCTTTTCAACGCGGCTGCATCCAGTTCAAACTTGCCGTCCTGGGAGGCGGCGAGGATGCGCTTGGCCACCCATGCGTTCGCCGAAGCGAGGATGCCAAAGTGATCTCCGGGCACTTCAATGAAGCGCACTTTTGGGTTTTTGTTTTGCTCCTTCATGGCTCGGAGAGCCGCGATGTTTCCATCCAAGCCTTCGATCACCCATGTATCGGTCTTGATCGTGTTCAGGAAGATGATCGGCGCACGGCCCGCGATCTCCATCTTGTTCTCTACATCAAATGGCACTCGGTCTGCCCCATACTGCGCCGTGGAATGAATGGGGCCAAACGCGATCACGGCCTTGAAAGGATTGTTATCCATCGCAGCCACCAGCAGCGCCAGGGTACCTCCTACACTGTGCCCGCCCAGATAGATCTGATCAGGGTCCACATAGGGTAGCTTTTTTGCATATTCCGCTGCTGCTAGCACATCTTCCACCTCGCCATAACAACCTTCGATGTAACCTGGGTTGTCATTTCCGCCACGAAGGGAGGGATACATCATGAGCACGCCGGCCTTCCGGTATTGCGATGCTGACTGGTCATTGTCTGGCTCGGCTTCTTCCCACTCCACACCGCCGATGCTATTGGCAAAACCGCCGACTCGCCAGATGATGAGCGGGTGCTTTTTCCCATCCTTGGGATCAGGACTTACATAAGCAGCCAATTTTCCCACAGGCGATTCATAGGATGTCCGGTCTAACGTTCCTGACGGTGGTTCAGGCACCTCCTCGCCGATCTTGTCCTGACGGATGAGTTTTGTCTGATATTCCTTTTTAAATGCGGCCAGAGAAAACTTTTTCCCCTGGCCCAATGTCGCTGTGGAATTCAACATGGTGATCAAAATTACGGCCAGGCCAAAGGATTGGATTTTCATAGGATTGAGCAGCTTTGCGCACACCCTTCATCCTGACAAATCTTTTAAGAAGGGGCCGCACATCTTTAGCGGCTCAATCGCAGTCTTTGGGATAAGCAGCTTTCCCAAAAGCTTTCAGGTAATGGACAGCGAAGTCAATGAAGGCGCTCACGCGGGCGGGCAGAACGCGCTGGCCCGCATAGACGACATGGAGGGGAAGTTCCTTGGCTTTGAGACGAGGTAAGACACGCACCAGGGTGCCAGATTCCAGTTCATTCTGGATCAACCAATCTGGTAACAAGGCGACGCCGAGCCCATCCCGCACGGCTTCGCGGATGCTGGTGACTCCTTCAGAGATCAAAATGGGAGTGGTTTTCAGGTTTTGTTCGGCACCTTTGGAATCGTAGAGTGTGATGTCGGTAGACCCCCAAAATTGAGAGCCTGACAAGGAGACCCAAGGCCAGGATTGCAGATCAGCCAGGGTCTTCACGGCAGCTCGACTTTTCACCAAAGCTGGCGACGCGGCGAGCTGAAGGGCGATCTTGCCTGCGGGCCTAGCGATCACGCTCTCGTCAGTGATTTTACCCGGCACAATCCCGACGTCGCAGCCTTCCTGGATCATGTGCAGAGGACGGTTATTGAGAGCCAAGGTGGCGCTGAGCTTGGGGTTCTTTTGTAAAAACTGACTAACCAAAGGTGTGACTATCCACTGCCCCAGATCCACCGTCGCAAACAAATGCAACTGACCACTCAAGGTGGTGTGATCTGCGTGCAGTCGGCGAGTCGCCTCTTCGGCATGAGCCAGCATGGCCTTGGCATCAACCAGCAACCTTTGTCCAGTCTCGGTCACGCTCATTTGAT
>JAOZVT010000967.1 GCA_025869455.1 Prosthecobacter sp. | reverse complement strand
CCTGCTAGGTCCAGTTTGTCCTCCGGTTTTCTTTCCGCCAAACCATGATGGGAGGTTTCCCATTTTTCAAACTCCACCGCATGACATTCTTTGCATGATTTAGAACCTGCATACTCAGCAAAGGCAGCCTTTTCATCCGGCATGTGATAGGGCTCCAACTTCACAGATTCCACTTCGGCGACAGGAACGGGCGTGTAATTTTTCGGCTTGGGCCAAAGCGCCCAGCCGATCAACCCCATGAAGGCCAGCAGAGCCAAAACCAACCCCAAAAACCCGAAAGACGAACGCGACTCCTCTGCCGCACTCGAAGGCGGAGGGGGGGAAGTTGGAGTCTTAGGTTCCTGACGGCGTTTTTTCATCCAGGTTCAATACGCGGCAAAGCGAACCTTCGTCAACGCTTCGTCCGTGCAGACCTGTCAGAGAGATCATGAAAAACGCTTTTTGCCAATCCGTGAGCGCTTGAAGTACATCATGGCACCACTGACCGCCAAAATGCCAGGGCTTAGACCTCCTAAAGACCAGAGAATCTTGATAGGTAGTCCCCCAAAATTACCAAAGTGGAGGGACCTAAAGGTATCAACAAATTGTGCCCATAACCCTGTCTTTCGACTATCCACGATATCCGTCACGTCACCTGTTTGAGAATCAAAACTTACCGTGCTCCCATACGGACTACGGAAGACATGCTGATCCGCTAAACAGCCCATCAACATAATGGGGCCACCAGTCGTTTCAGGGAGTGAAAGGAAACGCAATTGAAACCCAGGAATCTGACTCTGTGCTTCCGAGAGTAAATCATCCAAGGACAGCTTAAACGTGGGACCAACCATTTTCACAGGCTCTGGTTCAGGTCCTTCGATCCAATGACCGATGATGTGGGTAAGGTTCCAATAGGCCCCTGTAAAACCCAGAATCAAATTGAAGGCCGTGGAGGTAATTCCCACCATCTTATGAAGGTCCGAAAGGAAAATACGCAGGCTGCGCCGCCAACGCAGCAGGAACAAAGTTTTCCAAAATCCACGATATAACCAGACACCCGTGACGCCCAATAAACAAAGCCCTAGAGCAAACAACCCAGCGATAAAAGCGCCGACATGATCACCTAACAAAGTGTAATGCAACTCCAACAACCAATTCATCACGGATGCATTCCACTCCATGGGATTGGCTAGGGGCTCGCCCGTCGCCGGATTGACATAAATCAACTTCCCCTCCTTTTCCCCATGAGCCTTAGCAAACACCTGACCAGACAATCCCGGCTCAGCAGGAGGCAACCAGCCAGTCATTTCATAGCCCGGCAGATGACGACGAAATTCCGTCAGCAACGAGTCCAAACCAAGCGCTGGATCAAGAGGCTGCTTCACCGTCACTAGGCCCGGAATCAAGAGCCGATCCAGCTCATCTTTAAACACCAACACACTTCCCGTTAGGCCGATCACCAGGAGACCCAAACCAGCGATCAAACCTAACCAGGAGTGAAACTTATAGAGACGCTTCATACTTTAAACAGATAGAAGCGTGAGGATCAAAATCCCCACGCTTCCGTTTCATTTGCTCAGATTAAAATTTCCAAGTAACGCTGGCACTGACATTGAATGGCTGCCCAGGTAGCACATACAAATCATTGTAGGAACCGACGAAGTGCCGCTTATCCAACACGTTGTTAAAGTTCACCTGAACGCGTACGTCTTTGCGTTCATAATAAAGTGCTGCATCCACTAGGCCATACGCTGGCAAATCAAAAGTTTGGAACTGATCTCCAGATTGGCTGGTGTAGTAACGTCCACCCAACCCCACTCCAAACCCTTTCAGGGGGCCGTCCTGAACGGTGTATTTGAGCCAAGCATTTACGGCATGTTCAGGCACTCCTTGCAATGGTGTTCCTTCTGGAACAGTGCTGTCCTTGGTGACTTCTGCATCAATGTACGTATAGGCCGTTGTAAAGTTCAGGCCCGGAGCCAATTCCATGGCTGTTTCGAACTCGAAGCCTTGGGAACGCTGCTCACCGCTGATGGTGGAATCAAAAGGATCTGCCGTAGCCAGATTGGCCGTGGCCACATTTTCTCGAGTCAATTGATAGACAGAGAGCAGGCCTGTGATTTTACCCTCTGCCAGACTGTATTTCACACCCGCTTCCCAGTTTTCACCCTCCTCTGGGCTGACTGGCGAACCCGAACTGTCGGTGGAATACCACTGGGGCGTGAAGGAACGACTGTAATTCACATAGGCTGATGCGCCAGGAACAAACTCATACGTAGCACCCACCTTCGGCGTGAAAGCTGATTGTGAATCTTCGGTGGATGCGATGTCATCCGCGTACCAAAAAGTATCGTAACGGCCTCCCAAGGTAAGTGTCCATTTATCCGTCAGCTTAGCATGCTCTTGGAAATAAAATCCCAGCATCGTATTGGATGCGTCAGAATAACCCTGGGATGCATAAGCAGGCAAAGGTGCCGCTGAGACTGGATGATATAGATCAATAGGGACGTAAGAACCGGGGAAATCTGAATAATCAATCTGACGATTGCCGCTCTCAGACTGCGTGTAATAGTAATCCACACCAAAGGTCATGGAATGCTTCACCGTGCCTGTTTTAAAAACAGCATCCAAGGCTGTATCCACGCCAAAACGGTTCTGCTTTTCATCCTGATAATCGTAAGGATAGGTATAAAGCGTGCGCCCATCTGCACTCAGTGAGGCAGGATAAAGAACATCATCCCAATCCTGCTCCAGATGACTGAAACTAAGGTTTTGACGCAGCGAGAAGGTCTCATTGAATTTGTGTTTGAATTCATATCCGAGACGAGCGCGCCATTGATCCGACTGGTTCGACACTCCTGGAATACCAATAAAACGATCAATGGAAATCTCGCCATTGGGATTGCTTAAAACCGTTCCCCGGGCTGGCAGCGGCATGCCGAGTGTGCCCCAGTCATGCGTGAAGTTTCCTAAAATAGTCAGGCTGGTATCAGGCGTGATCTCCCAGGTCAATGAGGGGGCAATGAAGAACCGATTCTTCTCCACATGATCCACGAAGGATCCTCCTTCACGATAAAGTACACTGAGCCGACCATAGACCGTTTTATCTTGGTTCAGCGATCCGCCAATATCCATGGTAGAACGGTAGGAATTCCATGAACCGACCGTCCCGGTGATTTCACCAAAGAACTCAGGTTTGGGACGTTTGCTCACTGCATTCACAAAGCCACCCAGAGGTCCCTGGCCATAAAGGGACGAAGCTGGACCTTTGATAATCTCCACCCTTTCCATTCCGAAAACCTCAGCGTTCATGCCATTATCCCCGCGCAACCCATCCCAAAACGTGGTGAAGGAAGCATCAAAGCCACGAATGCGGTAGTAGTCCCACCCCTCGTAATAACCACCCGTAGAAACGCCAGCCGCATTACGAATGACATCTTCGAGTTTGGTCGCAAACTGGTCTTTCATCAGTTGCTCGGTGATCACTGAAACCGCTTGAGGTGTTTCAAGGAGACTCGTGTCTGATTTCATGGCACCTGCATTGGTGGAAGGTGCAGCATAATTTTCAGTCACAGACTCACCCGTTACGACCACTTCTGGTAAGGGCTCAGTGCCTGGGGCCACTGCATCTTGTGCCTGCACTTGGGCAGTTAAGGTCAGCAG
>JAOZVT010000966.1 GCA_025869455.1 Prosthecobacter sp. | reverse complement strand
CTGGCAAAAGCATCGCAGCGCGACGCGCGAACCCGCCGCCAGGACAGAGCCGCCAGACCTGCGGGAAACGGCCTGTTCGCGTGTCGCTCTGCGACACCTATTTTTGAGGCCTAACATTGAATGCGTTTCCCGACCTTAAAAGGCCGGGCTATGACTCGGCTGCCGCTCTGCGGCAAAGAGGAGCAGAGCAAATCGCAAAAAGGGCCCCCTGGAAAGGTCTCCGATGACCATGTTTCCCACGGCTGCATCCGCCCGCCCCATGGGCACGCCCGTGAAGGTGGTGCCATGATGGGGCAGTATGGCCGACAAAAACTGATTAGACCTCATTAGGCTTGATCCTATTACGAAGATCATTTTGAAATTTAGAGATAACTTGAAAAGCTTTTTGGCCTGATTTTTCGGAGAACCGCCGATACCAATCCTCGTCAAGAGGTAGTCCGATCTCTGATCGTATTGCAGTTATAATTGGTATTGAGTGCTCTTTGATTGGTTGCAATAGATGTGCAGCCTCTTGCTGTAATCCTAGTTCAAGATCAGTCTTTTTGTCGGAAAGTGGACCTTGCTTGCGAATTAAATCCTGAATCCGTTTACCTAGTTCTTCGTGCTCTTGATAGAGAAGTTGAATCTGTGGCTTGGGTTCGCCAGAATCAATCATATTGTCAATGCGTGCGTTAAGGTTCCGCTGTCGGTCAATCATCCGCTGTACCGAGCTACGGTTCAAGTCTAGTTCAGAGGAAACCTCTTCAATGGCCCATCGCTTATTAATAAGATCCGTTGCAATCGTCTGGAGTAGCAGTGAACCGTTTATCATTGGCTCGATAATAGATGGAGGTGCAATGAGAGTTACACGAGAAATATGGCGACCAAGTTCTATGATTGGTACGAGTGTGCGTATTGCATCTATCGGACAGGTTGGAATTGTAGGTACGAAACCAACGGCAGAAGCCATTGCATCCATAAAAGGCAGGTAACATTCACGTCTTAGTATGTGAAGTCTCTCAAGCTCTTTCTGTGTGGCAATATGATCTCGTTCCTTCTGTTTCTCTAATGACGAATGTTGAAGGTCGTTCTTTTGTCGCTTCGTTGCTTGCCTTCCAGTAAACCATGCAGTTATGAAAGACCCAAACATAGCAATCGCGGCACCGGCAAATGCCGCATAGATTGGGTCAAACTTCTCTGGGGATGGTAACATAATTGCTTATTGCTGGCATTTAAATGCGGGAATTAAAGTAACATAGGAAGCCTGTTTTCATTACACAGAAATGATTAATAGATGCTGCGTGCGCTAATGATCTCGGTGTTTGTCATTCTTCTTGTTAGGCATTATCGAGGCTCTTAATGAGGGTGTAGATCATCAAGGGTGGGAGGCCTAGGCTGAGGCTGAGGAGGAGTCCGTGGAGGCCGCTGATACGGCGTGGGGCGGCTTTGCTCAGGATGCTGTGGGCGCGGGTGGAGCCGACGACTTGTGGGAGGAGGTCAGCGGTGACGTCGGTACCTCCGCGCCCGTTTTTCCAAAGGGTGAAGGGCGTCAAGATGAAGCCGTAGGGAATGCCCCACCAACCTAGGGTCATGGAAAGGAGGGTGTAGCTGGCGGCACGGCTGAGGCCAGACTGGGTGGAGCGTAGGTAGTGGATGCTGCTGCTGCGGGTGAAGGTCATGACAAAAACGGAGATGCAGTAGTGGTGGACGACAAAGCGGCCTCCTTTGAGGATGTCCTGCTCAAGGTCTCTCAGGAGCAGTCCTTCGGTGCCTGGGAAGATGCGGTTTCCTGCCATGAGCGGTTTGTCCAGGTAGGCATTGAGCTCATCTTGGCTCCAGATGGCAGAGCTACTTTCGGTTTGAGTCGGGAGGGGCGGTGGCACTTGCATGGCAGGAGAGAAAATTGCCTGGAAAGTGATCAGAATTTTATTGCCTGTAAATGAGGAAGTGCTTTGGAGTAGGGTTTTATGAAAATTGCTGATCATGCTGCATCGCGTCCTGGTTTTATTAAGCTGGGGTGCCTGGGTTTCTTCATCGCGATAGCCCTCATCTGGGGCGGTGGGCAGGAGGTCTATACCTCGCTGAAAAATCGTGAACCTTTGAAGATGAGCTTCAAGGACTATCAGGAGCAGCGCCCTACGGCGGAGTGGGTGAGCCTGTCTGGAGCGCAACTGAACCTGCTGAATTGCGCCTACATTTCCTCCAAGGTGACTGGTGCGACGGAGGAGGTATTTATTGCTGTGGAAGCGGTGGGAGATCGCAGTAAGGAGCCTGCTTTGGTCTTGCTCGCGTCTAAGGAGAAGGAACTTATTGATGTGGTGGATCTAATGGCGGCGAAGATGGCGACCATAAAATCCCAGGCGGACCTTACTCCAGAGCTGATTCAGTCTCTTTTTCCCCAGCGTGAGGTGACTGGGGTGGTCCGCTTTGGCATTTCTGAAGATTCAAAAACGCGGGATGAATTGGCGAAGCTGGATTTGTCCTTGGTGAAGGATTTTATCATCATCACCGAAGGCGAGAAGCCGAGCTTGGGAGTCGGTGCCGGGATGTTGGCTGGCGGGCTGTTTTTGGGTTTCTTGCTGCTGCGTGGTTCAGGGAAAGAGAAGGCTGCGCCAGCAAGTCCAGCACCGCCTGATCTGCCTGCGATTTCTTGAGGCGATGGCTTTGGCGTGGGGACGCGTGAGGGAGTCAGTTACGGCGTAACTGACCTACTTGGCTAGCTCTGCGTCCCGCGTTCAGGGAACTGGGGCCTAACGGGAGTAACGAGGTGGGCTTAGCAGCTTCTGCGGCGTTTCAGTGTCATGACTGAAAGGGCGAGGCCGAGGAACAGGAGGCGGGAGGGTTCTGGGACGGCTCCGGTGGTGATGGAGATGCTGCCGATGGTGTAGGATTCGGCCCCTGTGGGGTCGCTGCCGCCACCGTTGTTTTGCACGGCCAGGAGGAGGGAGGAGGAGCCATCATTGCCAGTGCCTGCGCCCCAGGTATCGACATCGCCGAGGGACCAGAGGCCGGAGTCGCTGTAAAGGATGTCCGTGCCAGAGTATAGGGTAAGCGACCACGTGGAGTCGGTGACGGAGATGTCAAAAGCGGTGATGACACTGGCAAAGGCATCCGAAGCGATGGAGCCGCTGGGGTCAGCGGAGACGGCGTCCAGTTTGGTGCCGAGTCTGAAGCCGTAACCGTTGGCATTGATCTCAAAGGAGAAGCCGTCATCGGTGCCATAAAAGGAGCCGAGGGTGGAGACGAGACCGAGGCGGAATCTGCCGGCGGCGGGGTCAGCGTAAGTGCCTGTGCCGGTGAGGGCAAAGTCGGTCACAGAAATATTGATCTGATCCGTGAAGGGGTTGAGCGTGGAGTTGACGCTGGTGGAGAAGTTGGAGGAGTTCGAGTTGGCGCTGCTGGTGGTGGTGACGGCGAGGGTGCCGCCGGATTCGGTGACGGCGGCATTGCTGTAATTGGTCCAGTTGCCGATGGTGGTGAGGTCTGGGACGGCTTTGTCTCCGTTGTCGAAACTGTCCTGCAAAAGCACGGCTGCCGAGGCTGGTGTGACCCAGGCTAAGATGAGGGCGGTGAGGCAGGAGAAAAGATGACGTGAGCTGGTGAAAAAGGGCATGGCGGGGGGCTTCATGGGGCTTTCTTTTTTGGCAAACGGGGGGAATGCCAG
>JAOZVT010000965.1 GCA_025869455.1 Prosthecobacter sp. | reverse complement strand
GGCTCCCGACTTCTTGAGCTTGGGAGGCAGTGGTGGTGCCGCAGCAGCTCCAGCCGCATCCTCTGATCCATTTGCCACCAATGCTGGTGGTGCGGGGACATCAAACTTGATCGTCCGCCAGACTGCTCTTGAGATTCTCAAGTCTCAAGGTATCGGGTTCCCTGAAGGTGCGTCTGCTGTGTTTAATCCCGTGACCTCTCAGTTGGTGGTGAGAAACACACAGCCAAACCTAGATCTGGTGGAAGCCTTTGTTGATGCTAACCGCAACCGTGGTCCTAAGCAGATCTACATCACTTCCAAGTTTGTGGAAGTTTCGCAGAAAAATACTGACGAGCTTGGTTTTGACTGGCTGCTTGGCACCATTGGCCGTGGCAATGCAGTTCAGGCAGGTGGCGGCTCGGATGGTAATTCAGGCGCTGACAGCACGACTATCTCTTATCCTGGCAACATTGCCAGTATGATTGCAGGAGGCAGTATCTCACCTGTGTCACGTGGTCTTAGATCTGGTAGTGCTGCCATCAGTGGTAATGCTATTGATGCCCAGATCAATGGGGTTAGTGGTACAACCGAAAGCCCTGGCGTATTCAGTGTGGCAGGTGTGTTGACTGACCCTCAGTTTGGCGTTGTGATTCGTGCCCTTGCTCAGCGTAAAGGCGTCGATCTGATGAGTGCCCCGAGCGTTACGACCAAAGGCGGTCAGTTGGCCAACATCGAAGTCGTTCGCGAATTCATCTATCCGACGGAGTTCGATCCACCGCAGATCCCGACCAACGTGGGTTCTACGACTGGCGGTGTTGCTGGTGGGACAAGTTCAGTCCCTGTTACTCCAACGACGCCTACCGCGTTCGCCACCCGCAATGTGGGTGTCAGTATGGAGGTCGATCCGACCGTCGGGGCGGATGGTTATACCATTGACCTGAACTTGGCCCCAGAGGTCATTGAGTTTGATGGCTTCATTAACTATGGTAGCCCAATCTACAGTGTGGACACTTCCCTCATCGGTGCAGCTGCTGGTAATAACCGTGTGGAATTAACTCCAAACGTTATCAACCAGCCTGTGTTCTCTGTCCGTAAGGTGAAAACGGCGGTGACGATCTGGGATGGTCAAACCGTTGTTCTCGGTGGTTTGATTCGCGAAGACGTGCAAGATGTCGAAGATAAGATCCCTGTTCTAGGTGACCTGCCTTTCGTCGGCCGTTTGTTCAAATCGACTGTGGAAGACCACTTTAAGCGGAATCTCATGATCTTCGTGACAGCCAAGATGATTGACCCTGCTGGTCAAGCCATCAATCCAAACATGCAGGGTAGCAGTGCTACAGGCAATGTTGGTGGTGCTAATCCGCTGTTGCCTCCAGTGGGTAACTGATCGTGTGACTTGTTAAATTCTTCTTGCCGCAGGCAGGTGATCCTAGATCACCTGCCTGTGTGTTTATAGACTGCTTGAATATGAAATCTTGGATCATTACTGGAGGCATCGGCTGCGGGAAGAGTAGTGTTTGTGAGCTGATGACTAAGCACCTATTGGCAGGTGCACCCACCCTTTTTTCTGCTGACCTGGAGGTTCAAGCGCTTTTCGATAAACCAGAAATTTTGGCGGAATTGTGCCAAGCTTTTGGTTCAGAGGTGGTGACCCATGCGAACGGAAAAGATGAGGTCAACCGAGCTTGGTTACGGGAGCAAGTTTTCTCGGATTCTAAGAAAAAATCTGAGCTTGAAGGGATTTTGCATCCAAGCGTTTTAAAATCTCTGGAGAGCGAGCGGGAAAATCAACAAAAAGCTGGAGCAAATCTTTTCCTTGCGGAGGTGCCTCTGCACTATGAGATTGGAGGTACAGTTTCAGCGGATCTGATCATCGTAGTGGCTGCTAGCCCAGAAGTTCAGAAAAGGCGGTTGATGGAACGTCGAGGTCTCGACGAATCAATAATCGAACAGATGTTGAGGGCTCAGTGGCCCATCGAAGCCAAAGTTGAGAGAGCGGATGTGGTCATCTGGAATGATGGTGACCGCAGTGCTCTCGAGGCTCAGGTGCTGACACTGGCAAGACAGCATTGGCCAGCATGAATCCAACCGACTCCCCCGAAACCTCTTCCCAGGTTCTAACTCCTGCAACTGACGTGCCACCTGTGGAGGGCACGAAAGGACAGACTCTTTCTGAGCCGCCGGCTGCGACAGCGTCCCCAGCCTCTAGCCCAGATGCCTCGGTATCTGAGCCTACCGCTAGTGATCAGGGTAAAACCGAAACCCAGCCGGAACGTCCGTCGCCCCCCACGGCTGAGCCGCCTTTCCCAGTGGAGATTTCATTGAATGATCTTCAGAACTCGACTTTAGCCGAAATCCAAGTGATGGCGGAGTCTGTGGGCTTTCGTATGAATGCCAGCCGTTCTAAGCATCAGTTGATTTATGATCTACTGGCGTGGATGGCCGACCATCGTACACGGGTCAAAGTGGATGGCATTTTGGAGATCGGTTCAGATAATTTTGGCCTGATCCGTTATCCTAAATACAGTTTTGCTCCTCTGCCTGAGGATGTTTTCATCCCGCTCTTCCTCGTTCGGAAATTTAATTTACGCCCTGGTAACCGCATCACGGGTTTTGCCAGAGCGCCGAAAGATCGGGATAAATATTTGGCCATTGATCGGATTATTGAGGTTGACGGTGTGTCCATTGATACTTGGCAGCCACCTGTTCATTTCGACAAATTGACGGCCATGTTTCCGAATCAGCGGATCATCTTAGAGATGGCTAGGCCGTGCCCTGCTTCTGTCCGCATCATGGACTTGATTGCTCCCCTGGGGAAAGGTCAGCGTGGGTTGATCAATGCCTCCCCTCGGTCGGGTAAAACCGTGTTGCTGAAGGACATCGCCAAATCGATCGTCAATAATCACAAGGAAATCTCTCTGATCATCCTGCTGCTGGATGAACGTCCAGAGGAAGTCACTGATTTTGAAGAGTCCGTCAGCGGCTGTGAGATTTACAGTTCCACCTTTGACGAGAGCCCGAAGCGCCACAGCCAGTTAGCTGAGTTGGTGCGTGAGCGTGCGTGTCGCTTGGTGGAATCGGGTAAGGATGTCGTCATTTTGTTGGATTCTTTGACCCGACTGGCCCGTGGTTACAATAGCATGGGCGGTGGCGGCAAAGGTGCCCGGACGATGTCTGGGGGCATGGATTCCAAGGCGATGATCAAGCCCAAGAAATTCTTCGGTGCTGCGCGTAATGTGGAAGAAGGTGGTAGCCTAACCATTATTGCAACTGCTTTGATCGAGACAGAAAACCGCATGGATGACCTGATCTTTGAAGAATTCAAAGGCACGGGCAATATGGAGGCTACCCTGGACCGTGAAATTTCTGAGCGCCGTATTTTCCCGGCTCTTCATGTGCTGAAGTCAGGCACCCGCCGTGATGACCTCCTCTACCACCCGGATGAATTTAAGCGCGTCTCGGCCATCCGTAAGCAACTGGCCCAGGTGCCAGCGGTGGAAGCGTTGGAACTGTTGATCCGCAACATCAACCGAACCAGCAATAATGCTGAAATTTTGCTCACGGGCTTGAAATGAGCGATGTGCCGCCACTGATCCCACCTGTGACCGTGCCTGGTGATTATGTCTTCATCGACACACCTGAACACCTTCAGCAATGGCTCCAGGAAACGGAG
>JAOZVT010000964.1 GCA_025869455.1 Prosthecobacter sp. | reverse complement strand
AGAGATCGGCATTCACCGCCGGTTGTTTATCTGCCTTTTTCCAGCCGCGTGCTTTCCAGCTCTTGGCCCAGCCTTTTTGGACGGTATCCACCACGTACTTGGAATCTGAAAAGAGCGTGACCGTGCAAGGACGGGTCAGCAACTCCAGCCCCTTGATCAAGGCCATCAGTTCCATGCGATTGTTGGTGGTTTTACGATAGCCTTCAGAGAGCTCTTTGGTGTGCTGGCCGCTTTGCAACAACACCCCATAGCCACCCGGACCAGGATTGCCGCTGCACGCGCCATCAGTGTAAATGGTAACGGTGGTCATGCTTCGTCAGCTAAAATAAGAATCTTTTCGCGAGCTTTGGCCGAGAGCCAAAATCGGCTTCGCATTTGCAAGTCATCCAAGACTGGCCGCAGCAATTTCAGGCACCCTGCTTGTTTGGCCCTCAATAAAATGCCCAAGATACCGAGCACCTCGACACCCAACATCTCCGCGACTTTTCGACCTTGGAGTTCATCCAGCAACAATGCGTCTGCTTTTTTCTCCAGTGCCAATTCAATGGCTGCACTTTCACCGCTATCAAGTTGGACCCATGGCGCACGCATTCTTAGCGTTTGTTCGGTGGCTTCTACCTGAATCCATTCGGGAAAGCTCACTCCTCCGAACAATGGGTATTCCTTCACAATTCGTGCAAATTCTTCAGCCACTTCCAGAGGTGCCAAGACTTCTTCAAATAGGTCCTTGAGCAAAGAATGCAAACCGACCTGACAGAGGTTCAGAATGACCGAAGTATCAGCAACAACGATCACGCTGAAAAGAGTCGGCCAAGGGCTGCCACATCCTGCTCCAGAGAAGCTTCATCCGCTGACGGAAGACCGCGCTCATGGAGGGCTTCTTGAAAGGAAAAAAGGTCTATTTCGGCCAACTCACAAGCTGCCACCTTTCCTAAACGTCCATGCTGATAAAGGGCGCAGGCCAATTCCAAACGCAAATCTTCCGCACTAAAAGCGCGGAGGGCAGGCGTGTCTGGCAGCGTCATGATCATGGTATTATTATTCTACTCCATCAGGTAAATATGCCAAGCAGGTTTGCAACAAGGCTGCAAGACCGCTGGTATCAGGAAGAGTATAGGTGGCCGTAATGAGATGAGGGTTTTCGCTTTCGATGCGGATAGTCAAAGGCACACCCGCGTTTTCACCCATCTGGATGTCGCGGTCGGCGTCTCCCACCATGAGGCTGTGCTGAAGATCGAGGTGGTGGTCGGCAGCAGCGCGCAATAGCATTTCAGCGCTGGGTTTTCGGCAAGTGCATGAGGGGTCTTTGGACAAGCAGGTGCAGGCGTAGATGCCATCGAAGGCGGCTCCATGCTTGGCCAGTTCAGCCTGCATCTGGGCGTGTATGTCATCCAGAGTAGCCTGGGACATGAGACCTTTTCCCACTCCCTGCTGACTGGTCGCCAAAATGGTTGCATAACCACGAGTTTGACAAAGCTTCAGCGCCTCGATGATGCCGGGGCTGAAATGAAAATCCTGCCAGCGCAGCACATAGCCTGCGCCAGGGGAGAGGTTAACGACTCCGTCGCGGTCAAAGAATACAGCCGGTCGGCTCATGCGTGATCTTTTACTTGGTTAGACCAGACGGGGATTCCCGTGAGGCAGATATTATCCCCTATGGACAGGTGGGTGACGTTTTTTAGCGTGATGGATTCCGCCCAGGCGGGTCCACCGATGACGGGCAGTCCAGCACCGCATAGACGTGGTGCAATGTACCAGCAGACTTCATCCACACACTGAGCCTGGAAAGCCTGACTGAGGACATTCCCGCCGCCTTCAATAAGCACGCTGGTAATGCCACGGGCAGCGAGATCGCGGAGCACTTCAGGAAAAGCGAGATCACGCAGGACCAGGGTGCGATCCTGAAAGGCATCTGTAAAGACCTGAGCATCCGCAGGGAGATTGCCACTGCGGGTCAGGATGACACGCCAGGGCTGCTCTTTAACGTTACCGTTTCTCAGGGTCAGGCGAGGATTGTCCTGGCGCACGGTTTCAGCGCCGACCAGGATGGCGTCCACACGGGAACGCAATCCCTGACTGTGCGCACGCGCAGCCTCACTGGTGATCCACTGGCCTTCACCCAGAGGTCGGGTGATGCGGCCATCCAGGCTCTGGCCTGCTTTAGCGATGACATAGGGCAAGCCAGTCGTAATCCATTTGGAAAAAGGACGCAGGATTTCCAGGCACTGGCTCTCTAAAATGCCAGTGGTGACCTGCAAGCCTGCGCTTTCTAAAAGCTGCTGTGCGCGGCCCACGTGGTTCGGGTTCGGATCCTGAGCACCCCAGACGACTCGCTGCATGCCTGCGGCCTGCACGGCCTCAGTGCAGGGTCCGGTGCGGCCATGCGTGCTGCAAGCTTCCAGGGTCACATAAATGGTGGCCCCCGCGATCTGTTCTGGCGCATGGGCTTGCGCATCTTTCAGCGCCTCGATCTCTGCGTGCGGCTGGCCTGCCTGCCGATGGTAACCTTGACCGATGACACGGCCATTGGACACGATCACCGCGCCCACGGGCGGGTTCGGGCTGGTGAATCCAATGCCAAGACGCGCCTGCTCTAGGGCTAGGCTCATCCAGTGCTGGTCGGATTCTGGGTTGGGTTGGGACATGATCTTCCCCCTTCCATAACGCGCACCTTTCCACCAGACAAGGCAGCTTTCATTCGGATGACTGACAGGGAAGCGCGGGCTTGACCGTTGAAAGGAGACTGTTTTCACTCTCTTCCTTCATGAACCGCCGCGATTTCCTTTATCAATCCGCTTTCACCACCGCTGCTCTGACTGCTTCCCGTCTGAAAGCGGCGGATGCGAAACTCATGATCGGCATGGACCATTTTTCCATCCGTGGCACAGGCTGGAAAGCAGGACAGATGATCGACCATGCGGCGAGTCTAAAGCTAGACACCTGCTTCATCTCTGAATTGCACATCTTCGAGAGTTTTGAGGAAGCCTACCTGAAGGGGCTGAAGGAGCAAGCGGACAAAGCCGGGCTGAAACTCTATGTGGGCACAGGCTCCATCTGCTCCAGCTCCAATACCTGGAAGGATCTCTACGGCACGCCAGAGGAACATCTGGCCCTGACCATCCGCGTGGCCAAAGCACTTGGCTCCCCAGTGGCACGCTGCTACTTGGGAAATCAAAAGGACCGCAGCACGGATGGTGGCATCCAAAGCCACATTGAAAAAACCATCAAGGTCATCCAGGCCAATCAATCCCGCGCTGAAGCAGAAGGCATCAAAATCGCAATCGAAAACCACGCAGGCGATATGCAGTCCCATGAACTGAAGGCGCTGATCGAAGCCGCAGGCAAAAGTTACGTGGGGGCCAACATTGACCCCGGCAATGCCGTGTGGGCGCTGGAAGAGCCCATGGCACACCTAGAAGTACTAGGGCCACTCACCGTTTGCTCCAGCGTGCGTGACAGCATGGTCTGGGAGACGGAAGAAGGCGCGATGGTACAATGGACGGCTATTGGCGAAGGGCTGACCGATTACAAAGCCTATGCCAAACGCTTTGCCGAACTAGCACCTGGCGTGCCCCTGCAAGTGGAGACGATTTCAGGCTTTGCACGCCCCTTCACTTATAAGAAGGAGGAATTCTGGAAACCTTTCCCTGGT
>JAOZVT010000963.1 GCA_025869455.1 Prosthecobacter sp. | reverse complement strand
ACACGTGAACTTCCAACGCACACTGCGCATTCCGGACGACAACGCGGCTTATCCCCTGCCACCGGGGCTAGGTCGTTTCCCGTTGGCCCACGTGGATGACTACGCCGGTAATTTGCCCCCAAAGTGGAGTTCGCACGGTGGCGTATTTCTACCGATGTATCAAGCCGAGGCTCTTTGGATTTGCTTCTCCACAAGTGGCTCGCGTAATCATTTGCAATACCCCTTCGCAGTAAAAATTGCGGCCGGCAAGATCAATGCGGTCAGCGGTGAGTCTTGGTCGAACGTACTTGGTACGGATACCCAAGACTATTTGGTTGTACCCGATCAGCCATGGATCGATGGCTTCTGCGTCGGTGAGGGATTGATTCGGCAATTCGTCGCGATGCCTATGGGTGATGGCTATACGGCCGAGGAGCAGATCACGGGTATGTCAGAACACGGCGGACTGCAACTCATTATCTACCCCATGAAGCGTCGGGTTTATGATTTGCTCGTAGCTCGCACGATGCAAAGAGATCACCTATTCGCCTGTTCCTCTGTGGAACCCCCAACCTTGTCGGATATGGGCCTCGCACCCGGCGGTCTAATGCGACAACAAATTTATCCGGATGTTTATGGGATCGACGCGTGGGACACAGACCATTCGAGTCGTTGCTTTGTGCATATCCTTAATAGCATGCAGTGGAACAAGGCGACAGGACTACCGATGCCCACGGAACCGGTGACGGCCGAGGCGTACGAAAACGCTGGGCTACCTTGGTTCGACCACTATCTTGACAACGTCACTGCCTTACCCGGTGGTTCGACACTCAAGGGACTGGATGGGATTGCGGCTAAACACGTCAAGCTCGGACACGGCCCGCTTCAGGGAAATGACAAGATCACGACCAAGACTGTAATCCAACTCGGCAAAAGTAGCGCGGAGGTGCAAGATGGAAAATGGTGATCAGTTTCCTGCAGCAGGGGACGTGCAAAACATCGAAATCAATAACGACAGCGTCGCAACAGCATTCGAAATTATCGTAGAAGAAATTGAACAGGTAGCTGACGAAATTGACGCACAAGGAGCAGAGCACTTTAAGCGCAGTGACCATGAAGCCGTGAGGAATGCTCTGGAACTCGCGGGCAAGCTCATCACGTTTAAAACGAAGCTGTCTGCATTACAAGATGAGTGGTCAAGAACCATCGACGTGTCTTTGCGCCGAAGAATAGAAATTGGGACTGCTGGCGGCGCTATCACTGCAGGTGGCAATCCCAAAGGGCCAAAAACAGCCCTTCGCGTCACTTTTGCTGATGGCGAGACGATTTGTGACGCTACAGCCGCGCTCACTTTTTCGCGAGTATTGCAGAGGATAGGCTTGGATGAGGTGAGTCGGCAGGGGCGTAAGATGAATGGATTTCCGCTTATCTCTCAAAAAAGATGTCCGCTGCCTTACAAACAGACGCCGGTCGGTAGCTATTTGGTAATGACTCACTGCAATACTCCTTACAAGAAGCGCCTACTTGAGAAAATAGCTATTACGGCGGGGGTGATGATCAAGGTCGAAATCGTTGACTGATTTGCGGTTAAAAATAATACTACACGCTTCTATTTGTGATTATTTTTATGGATGTGAGTGGAATGAATAATAATTTAGCCTTCGGTGCCGTATTGTCTTTTGTGATAGCATCGGCTGCTTATCTTGTTGCTAATCGATACACAATTGTTCCGACGGGCGAGCGCCCCGCCGCATATGTTTTAGATGGTTGGACTGGAAAGACAAAGCTTGCGTCTCGTTCTGATGAATTTGAGTAAAATCAAAAGAATCTTAGGTGAAATATGACTATTTCATGCTATATCGTGTGCTAGCGAAGGTAGCAATTATTCGGATGAGAGTTGATTTTTTATGCAATATGAGATCTTCGTCGCCTCGCGGTTTTTTTTGAGTAAACGCACGACAGAAATTTAGACAGTGATGCCCGCAAACCCAAGCTGGGCATGGAGTAGGGCGGGTTCGAATCCCGCCCTCTCCGCCAACCACCCAATTAAATCAATAGGTTAGAACGGTTTTCCGTTTTGACTATCAATACGACTATCAACGCCGATTCGGGGCGGGAGTCGTCTCTTCAGTCCGGCAGACCCTCAAGCACTCGGTCTGCATCTCGGGCGCTAGAATCTATTTCGAGTGATGTTCCCCGGTTTTCGCGACCGGAGGGGGGACGCCCCACGTCTCCGCGGGAAGAGCGTCCGGGGAGGTAGCGCAGACACCGCGAGAAAAATTTTTAGAAAACGTCAGTAATACCGAGTCTTTTTTAAGGGAGGCTGGAGCCGTGATGTTATCGAAAACAAAAAAATACGTTTTTTATACTGTGATTCTCTACATGGTTTTTCAGCAGCCGACTTTTGGAAAAACTGATGTACAAGCATTCCTTAACCCAATGACGGGAAACGAGTTTTCTTCTAAATGTGCCGTACGTGACCAACCTGATGGTGCGTTGTTGCACATTGGTGTCTGTCTCGGATACACAATGGGATTGTCTGATGGATTATCGTTGCTTCAGTTGGGAAAACCAGACCGCTGGACTCCGATATGTATCCCGGAAGGTGTAAACATTGGACAAAAAAGAGACGTGATCCTCGACTATATAGCGAAGAACCCGGCAAATCGGCATGAAATGATTTCCATGTTGGCGATCATGGCATGGCGCAGCGCGTGGCCGTGTTCTGAAAACAATTAGTGTATCTATCGATCTGTCTGCAGTAGCCCTGAATCGGTAATTCAACGTGGAAAATCGGTCAAAAAATTGTGGGGTGCAGACATGGCTTTTCAAAATAATTAAATTATGAAAACACTATTTTCAATATTGTTTACAGTGATTTTGTGTATTCCGGGGTGCGCTCCGACCATGAAAAGCAAAGGCTTTGGAAACAATCCAATCGATCCAGCTTCAAATATTTCCAAGGTGTCCGACGATGTTCTGGGATTTTCGTTCGGAGTCATGTCACAAGAGTTTCTAAAACAGAATGGTTTGATTCATAAGTATGAATCAACTCCATCCCCTGCTAACGTTGGAAAGTGGCGAACGACATTACATTCACCACCTTCATTTATTGGGGATTGGAGCTGGAAAGAGGTAAATGTACTGCCCATCTCTATGAGAGTGATCTCAATTTCCGCTTATAAGATTTATCAAGCGCCGAAGGGAGACAAAAGGGCTTTGATGTGCGCAGCCGATTTTGAGTATTTCAAGAGTCGCATAGAAAGTCGATACCCATCGCTGGTAAAAATTCAAGAGCCAGCAGTGAATAGTGAAATTCGATACATAAAATGGAATTCTTGTGAACGCTCAGAAGAGGCGGGAGCGCTCGGAAAAATTGGTAAGGGTCGTTGCATATACTTGACATGTATCGAGCAGTCTATCGGAGGCTCCTTGCTCATCCTTGAGTATTCCGAGGATTCTGGCGTTTTGACATACAAGGACCGAGATTTGGAACGTAGGAATTTTTTGAAGAGTAATTCATCAGGAAATTTCAGCGGTGAGGCACTGTGAGGCCTCAGATACCTCAGATTGCTGAAAGTTATCCGATCACGCGCGTCAGATATCGATAACCCGGTTTCTCTGCGCTTGCAGCCGCTTCTCTGCTGCTTCCATCGCCGCCGACAGATCGACTT
>JAOZVT010000962.1 GCA_025869455.1 Prosthecobacter sp. | reverse complement strand
CCCTACACCGGAGATAGTCACAAAGATAAGCTGCGCTATCAGACGGTGCTGTTCACGGGGCCCTCTGACGTACGCGGCACTGGCTATCTGAATACGTGGTACTACGATCAGAAAAAATTTCCGGATCTAGTTGGCTATGTTCCTGCCTTCAAGCGAGTCAGAAAATTCCCGACCAACCAACGTTTTGAGCCCTTGGCCCCGGGTTTGACTTTTTATTTGTCGGATGCCTGGGCTGCAGGCGACCCGATGCTGACTTGGGGAAATTACAAGCTGGTTGAGCGTCGTCCCATGCTGGGTGCGGTTTCTAACAATCAGGTTGATGATCCCAATTGGGAACTGCCAACCCACGGAGGTCCACAGGGGCTGACGTTTTACGAATACAACATGGAACTGATTCCTGAGTGTTTGGTAGTTGACGCCGAACCCGTTGGTTTCCCGCGGGCTCCGATTGGGAAGAAGCGCGCCTGGATCGATGCACGCAACATGATGTACATCGGATATCACACTTATGACAGACGTGGCGAACTGTTTAAGAGTTTTGAGCCTGCATACGGCCTATATGAAAAAAATGGCGTACGAGATCTGACGGGAAAGCATACGACGTGGTCTTGGACTTCCATTATGACGCATGACATCCAGGCAAATCGAATGTCTCGCTTTGTCCAGGCAAAGCAGATCGCTGGGGGCTTCAAATCCGCACGTAACGTTGAGGGGGTGTATGAGAAGTACCTCACGGAACAGGCGCTTTCCCGCTTGGGGGCCTGATATGACCCGCATGAGTCGTGTGATTAAAGCATTTGGTATCGCTATGCTCTTGGGGCTTTCTGCCACAAATGGCTTTGCCAAGGATGCTTTGGATCTTCAAGTTCAGTCCAAAGGAAAATCGCACGACTTTCTTTTTGGTATGAGCTTTGAAGGACTTAATGGTGTTGCCGTTGGTGACCACGGACTCCTGCTAAGTACTGCTGATAGTGGTAACTCCTGGCGCCGACTAGAGTCTCCTGCTTCTCAATCGGCTTTGTTATCGATCGTCCGAAGCAACGGTCGGTGCCTTGCCGGTGGGCAGCAGGGGGCAATTTTCCGCTCTGACGACTGTATCAAGTGGGAGTCGGTAAAAGCAGTGACCGATGCCCGCATCCTTGGAATCCATAGCAATTCCAAGGGCGAGGCATATGCGGTTGGGGGGTTTGGTACGGTTCTCCGCTCACTTGACTGGGGCAAATCCTGGCAATCCGTAGTCGTCGATTGGAAAGGGTTACTGGGAACGGATGCGGAGCCCCATCTTTATGCAGTCCAGGTTGCCGATGATGGTTCAGTCACGCTTACGGGTGAGTTCGAGCTAGTCCTAAGGCTAGGTTCTGGTGGGCGTTGGGAGGTTCTGCATAAAGGAGAACGGTCTCTTTTTGGTCTGTTTGTCGGTCAGAAGGGGCGAATGTTTGCAGTGGGTCAGGAAGGTCTGATTCTTCGTTCAAACGATGCGGGTAAAACATGGGCAGAGGTCAATAGTGGAACCAAGTCGGTATTGACTGATGTATGGGCAAGCAATAACGGTGCTTCAGTAATTGCTGTTGGCGTCCGCACCGTGCTCTTAAGTCGAGATGGCGGAGCTGCTTTCGTGGCGGATAAATCACAGATGGCTCATTCACAGATTCACTCGTCTGTGGTCGGTATCGAAGGCCAGAAAGATGGATTGGTAGTCGTGATAGGTGGAGCTTCCGGATCAATTCTTCGAGCTAAGTTTTAGCCAGGTTATGTATTAGGAGGAGGGACAACTATGAATACTTTGAAATTTATTGGTTTAGCATCCGCCGGCATTTTTGCCTCGAGCAATTTCGCACTCGCTGCCGACTGGACGTTCTCAGGAATGCTAAGGGAAGAGGTCGCTGTGAAACTTACGGATGATCAAAATCCATTTAACCAAGCTGGAAATGAATACAACGGTGTCGCAGTAAAAAGTACAGGGCTGGCACCAGGAACATTGACTCGTCCTGCTTCTCAATCCAAGTCGGGTGATTTCAATATGTTCGCAACCCGACTTGAATTAAATCTGGATGGGAAGTTGACGGATGATTGGGCCGTACATTTCAAGATGCGGGGTATTTCGGATCAGGTTGGCAAAGTTAACGATGCCTTCAAGGATCAGAATTTGTTTGAGCAACAATATGGAAATAATCGAAATGCGGGTGGATTAGGTGCGGCGGGTAAGGACTGGATGCTTGACCTTCCTGTTGCATACGCGGATTACAATAGTGGGCCTGTTTGGTTGCGTATTGGCAATCAACAGATCGCTTGGGGAGAGGCAATGTTCTTCCGCGTTGCAGATGTGGCGAACGGGCTGGACTTACGTCGCCACAGTGTGTTTGATGTAGCTGCAGAAGAATTTTCCGATAAGCGCGTCTCATCTCTAGGCGTAAGAGGAACCTACCGTGCTGCTGATAAAACTCAATTAGAGGGTTTTGTTCAGCAATTTAGACCTTCCGTATTACCCGGTGCAAATGCTCCCTACAACCCCGTTCCCGCACAGTTTGTAATTGATCAAAAATCCGGCTATGACAAAGTAAAAAATGACTTTAATTTTGGTCTGCGTTTGCAAACTGAGATTGAAGATATTGGTATCCAAGCATTTGCAGTACGGCGAAACAATCCGGATGGGGTTTTGCGTTGGACTGAAGCTCAGGGTAAAGGCGCTATTTCTGGGACTCCATTTGCAACAGGAACCGGGGGGATTTATAGCGCCCAAGAATGGTTCAGGTATGCCAGCTTGTCTCGTCTTGATGGCGTAGGTGGCTTCCTGAGTGCATTGAACCAGTTTTCCGGCACAACCACAGGTCCCTTGGCTGGGGCAGCTAGCTTTGTGGCAGGGGCTTGTGGGGCATCAAATTCAACACCGGGTGCAATTTCAGCTGGATCCGCAGCCGCGTCTTGTATTCTTGATACGTTTTTTGATCCTGCAACAGGTTTTGGAAATTTGCAGGGATGGCTTGTTCGGGAGTACCCGCGTGAAAATGTATTTGGATTCGGCCTAAACAAAGTATTTAGTGGCGAGCCCGATTCAATCACCGATCAGTTGATCGGACGTTTCGAATTGTCTTACACCCCAAACAAGAAGTTTACGAATCCTACGCTGTCTAAAGATTTTATCGTTAAGGATGAACTGAACTTTGCTTTCATCGCAGAGAAATATCACAAGTTTAGCCAGGCTTTGCCTGCGACGTACATGGTGTTCCAATGGATGCACAAATCGGCCAGTGATTTGTTTGGGCGTTCAGTGTTAGGGGGGAATAACACCGCTGGCCAAGTGCCCGAAGGCAAAAAGAACGGCTATGACTATGTTGCCGCTGTTTTTCAACAGCCGTCACCTTCACTTGAGTGGCGATTCGATCTCGCCTTATTAACTGACCTGAATGGTGGTTGGTTTGTTCAGCCGGGAGCAAAATGGAAAGTAAATAAAGATTTCCAAGTGGATATTTACGCTAACTACTTGCGCAGCGGCAACAACGGGAAGGATTTTGCCGAAGGCTATAACTATGCGAGAGGGCTGTTTGTCCGTGGTTCCTGGTATTTCTGATACCAGACTCTGTAGCGGTGCCGGCTGCCTAGGTAGATC
>JAOZVT010000961.1 GCA_025869455.1 Prosthecobacter sp. | reverse complement strand
CTGCACTTTTTCTACGTCCTTTTTAAACCTGCCATCTGGATTCTCAATGGGGCGGCCAACTGGCTCCTGAAAGTTCTCTTCCGCCTGGAGCCTGCCTCGGAAAGTGAATTGGCCCACTCCGAAGAAGAGCTGCGCCACATCGTCGCCGAAAGTCAAAAATCCAAGGAAGTGACTGAGACGGAAAAAGACATTCTTCTTAATGCCTTGGCGCTGAATGACCGCTGCGTGCGTGACGTCATGACGCCGCGTAACCAAGTCATTTCTTTGGATGCAGATGATTCCTTTGAGGCCAATCTCAAGGTCGCTGTGGATAGCAAGCACACCCGCTACCCGTTGGTGGAAGGTCACTTAGATCACAGCATCGGCCTCATTCACATCAAGGATCTCCTGGCCCTCATTGGCAAATCCACTGCGGATCTCCGCAAGATCAAACGTGACCTGCCCATGGTCCCGGAGATGATGCCCATTGATCAGCTCCTCCGCTTCTTTCTCGATCGCCATGTACACATTGCCCTCGCGGTGGATGAATACGGCGGCACCGTCGGTGTGGTCACCCTGGACAACGTCTTGGAAGAAATCGTCGGTGACATCCAGGACGAATTTGACCAAGAAAATAGCGAGTTCCGCCGCGTCAGCGAAGATGAATTTATCGTCGAAGGCACCCTGAATCTCTACGAACTTGCCGATCAGGCCCAGCTTGAAATCGAAAGTGAAGAGGTCACCACCATTGGTGGTTACGTCACCCATCTCCTCGGTCATCTGCCCAAGGTCGGGGAAAAAGTCATCATCGAAGACTACGAAGTCCTCACCACCAAGGCCGATCTACGCCGCGTCCTCCAGCTTCAATTCAAGCGCATCGTCAAAGGTGCTGCTGAGAGAGACGCAAAAAAGGATGAGGATGAAGAGTAGTCTTTCAGTTGCAGCCGCGCGTCCCCATCGTTAAACCAGGGAATGAATTTGCACTCCCCCCGCCTTGGCATCCTCGCCGTCGTCTCTGGCCCCTCCGGTACAGGTAAAACCACCCTTTGCCGCAAGGTGTGCGATGGCGTTAAAGCCGTCTTTTCCGTCTCTTGCACCACTCGTGCGCCACGTCCTGGTGAGGTCGATGGCAAAGACTACTTTTTCCTCCAAGAAGACGACTTCCTCGCCCGGGTAGATCGCGGCGAACTCTTCGAATACGCTCGTGTGCACAATCGCTGGTACGGCACCCTCAAAAGCTACGTCTATGACAACCTACGTCGTGGCGTGGATGTCTTCATGGACATTGACGTCCAGGGGGCAGCCCAGGTCCGTGGTTGTGAAGACGAGCTCGTCACCCGTTGCCTCACCGACATCTTCGTCATGCCCCCAAGCTTGGAGGAACTCCGCCAGCGACTCAGTGGTCGCAACACTGAAAGTGCCGAAGCCTTTGAACTCCGCATGCGCAATGCCGAAGCCGAGCTCCAGCACTGGCGTGACTACCGCTACTGCCTAGTTAGCGATACCCGCGAAAGCGACGAATCCCGCTTCAAAGCCATCATTCAGAGTGAGCGCCTGCGCTCCACGCTCGTCATTTAGTTCTCCAAGTAGGTCAGTTGCGCCGCAACGGACTCTTCTCGTAGCTCCGTTCGCCCCATTTCCGCCAGCCGACTTGGCGGCGTGCTTGAGCGCCCTCTGGTGTTTTCAGTGTCCCCGGTCACCTTTTGAGGAGCAGGCTACTCCATCTCCGTCCCTCATCCCGGATACTCGATCAGCGCCTTCACCACCTGCCGCCGCGCCACTTCATCAAAGGCTTCCATGATCTTCTCCAGCGGAAACCGATGCGTGATAAATTCAGCCGAAGTCAGCTTTCCCTCACGGATCCATTGGCAGAGCTGTGGCTGGCTTTCCTTCTCATAGCGCCGCGTTGGCCACTGGTGGACAAACAGATTGAAGTTAAAATCCGCCTTCGTCTTATCAATGTGCAGCACCGGATGCGATAGCACCCCGTAGATGCAGTGAGAGCCACCCCGCCGCAGAAGTGGCAGCCCCTGCTGGAGAATGTCTGGGTGCCCCACCGCATCGATCACCGCATCCAGCTTTTTGGCCCGTTCGATCTTCTCCCCTGGGGCAAATGCCGCATCCGCGCCAAAGGCCAACGCCTTTGCCTGCTTATCCGCATGGCGATCCACAATGCCGATCCAGCCTAGGCCAAAGAGGCGGCCCAGCTTCACAAAACTCAGTCCCACAGGCCCCGCGCCATAGATCAGCACATCATCGCCGGGTTGCAGCTGAAAATCCCGAAACGCCCCCAGCACCTCCCGCCACGTACACAGCAGCACCGCCTCTTCCGCCGGAATGTCTGCGTCCACCTTCGTCTGGATCTCATACACCTCGAACCAGCCGTTCGCCTCATCCGCCACGCCATCCGCCACCATCGCCTCATGGTCATTTGCCAGCGTGTATTCCCCAAAGCCACCCCAGCCAGAGTCCACACCTTCCATTTGCAGATCAAAACACAGCCCGCCTACCGCACGATCCCCCACCGCAAAATGTCGCACCTTTTCGCCCACTGCCACCACCTCGCCCACACTCTCATGGCCTAGGGCAAAAGGGAATTTATCCTCCATCCCAGGGAAATTTCCATGCAGCAGCTCGCTATCCGTCCTGTTGCATAAACACGCGCACTCCGTTTTTACGAGAGCCTGATACGGTTCCAGTTTCGGCATCGGGGTCTCTAAGATTTCGAGATGACCTGGATGGATAGCGATGACGGATTTCATGATGACTAGGTAAGTGGGATGTGAAACGAAGGAAGAGAAAGTTAAAAATTCTACATTTAGAAGCAATTCTAAATTTGGAAGAGTTGGTGTGGCGGCGCTCTTTCCTGTTCATTCCCATTGTCACAAGGAGCGTGCCCCTCTAAAAAAATATTTCCAGATACCCTGCAATCATATTAGAATTGACCTTAATTGTTAATTATCTGAACATTGATTAGTTGCTTGGCGTCTTATCTACATTCATGAACTTGGCTGCCCTCTGATTATTGAAAATCAAGGTAATGTCGGCCTTCCATCCACTTCCTTTCTCTCCTTAAACACGACTTTTTTCTTCTGCAAAGGTTTCAGCTTTAGTTATGCATTCAGCTCCAGATGCCCTACAATCATGCTTCCGTACTCTTAAGCTGAAGGGGGTGTCCAAAGAGGCCACCGATAGGAGGGCAAGATCACTAGAGCAGCTCAAGCAAGAAGGGGTTCCCACGCTAGCTCAGCTTCCTGTCATCGAGGATTCCGCCAGTGCGAAGGCCAGGACGACGACCGAGATCGCGCACCGTGCCATTGCCCTGTGCATCGTCGCGATCAAAGGCGAAGGATTTGCACCCTCCACCGTGGAAGCCTTCATGAAAAAGTTTGCTGCTGCGCCCTTCTTCTCGCCCCAGGAGACCGTCTTTATCCAAAATACATCTCCCCCATGCGCAGACTGCATCCCGTTTTCATGGTGCTACGAAGCACTCTGGACTTGTCTTTGGTCCCTCGGTTATGTGGAAAAACTTGATCGCCCTGAAGCCATCTGTCCCGTCACTCGGGCCGTCTCCATTCTCCGAAATCGTGACACCTCCCAGTTCATTCAGGATGCCGTGCCGCGTCCTCTGAGCGAACTGCTGGATCAGGCTGATCTGACCTATCGTTATCAC
>JAOZVT010000960.1 GCA_025869455.1 Prosthecobacter sp. | reverse complement strand
GATGCGGAACGGGAACCGTTTTAACCGGAACACCCGGACGCCGTCTCCGACAGGCTGATAGCGTGTGAGGTCGGCGCAAATGGCCTGGATGGCGGACTCCACTTCGGTAATGAAGCGTTCAGCGGCCTGAAGGCTGCGGTCCCGATACCATTCCGCCGGCTTCCTGATACTCCAGCAGTGCGGCCTCATTGAAGGCCCAGTTCATGAGCCGCCGAGGACGGCCCTGCGTACTTGCATCAAAGCTTCCGGCCCGGGCACGCGGACCGTTTCACCGGAGCGATCCCTGGCGATGCGCTGGTGAACCTCCTCAAGCTGCGCCTCTTCAATCGCGGCGTCACTAGGCACACTGGCCACCAGACGCTCTGCCGCTTCCAAGCGATCTTCCAGAGGCCAGGTCATGGCTTCGGTCAGCAGGGAATCCATGGTGAGTGCGGAGGGCATGAATGAAGCAACGGTTCTGGGTGGCCTGACTCGTCTCTGTAAGATGCTTCGAGAGGCTGATTTTGCAACGGCTCGTTTCAGGCGATCAGCAAGCAGAATGGGGCTGGGAAAAGCGAAAGTGGTAGGGCCGCGCTGCGCCGCGGTCGTGTTTAGGGGGGTAAGGGGGGTAAGGGGGTCAAGGGGACCTCGACGGGTCTGCGGTGCCTCCCAGAAAACAAGTCGGACGAGACGCAGCTCGTCCCTACCCGTGGGCGGCCGCCGTCTCACGATGAAAAAGAATGCTGGATTTTTGGGTGTACGTGGAGTTTGTTTCCCCATGAGCACGATGGTTGTTCCTGACACGCTTTTCTCACTGCCTGTGGCTGAGCGGATTGCTCTGGCCGACAGACTCTATGCCAGTGTGCCTGAAGACTGGCAACGGTCGGCTGATGAGGCCTGGCTGGCAGAGGCTGAACGCCGTTCTGCTGAGATGGATGCGGATCCCGGCCTGGAACTGTCGCATGAAGATTTTTTGGCAGGGCTTGAGATCCATCCCCGCCGTGCATGAAGCTCAGTTTCCACGTCCGGGTGCAGGGGGAAGTAAATGAGGCGGTGGCGTGGTATGAGGAACAAAAGGAAGGTCTGGGAGATGATTTTTTGAAAAGCTTGCAGGCACGCTGAAGCAGGTCGCCCACGCGCCAGAAAGCTGCCCGTTTTGGTTGAAGTCCAGGAAGATACGGCGGGCGAAGCTCAAACGCTTTCCTTACGATGTACTCTTTGAAGTCAAGGCCGACCGGGTGCGCTTGCTGCCTCCGGTCACCGTCTTCTGGGCCTTCCTTTACCAAGTGCTCAACCCGGACATGGCCTGCCAAGAGGTCGTCTCCAGGCTACGCTGCTGGCGGCTCTCACAACACCTGGGCAAGGCGACCAAGGCCGATCCTCCTTCCCTGGGCACTTCCGGTTACTGCCAGTCGCGTCAAGCCCTGGGGCTGAACTTGGTGGTCAGTGCTTTTGAGACCGTGCGCAGCTATCTGGAGCGCCGTGCCGCCTCCGCCTGGCTGTGGTGTGGCAGGCGGGTCAAGGTGCTGGATGGCACCTCCTTTTCCATGCCTGATACGGCGGCCAATCAGAAGCGCTGGCCCCAGCACAGCAGCCAAAAGAAGGGCTGCGGTTTTCCTACCGCGAAGATGCTCGGCCTGTTTTGCCTCTCCACCGGAGCTTGGCTGGGGCACTCCCTGGGCCGCTGGTGCCGACATGATCTCAGCCTGCTGGCGGGTTTGAAGTCTCTGCTGGTCAAGGACGACATCCTACTGGGTGATGCCGGCTTTTGCTCCTACGCCCTGATGGCCGAGCTCAAGCAGGAGCGTGGCGTCGATACCGTCTTTCGCCTGCACCAGGCACGCAGCAAGGACATGCGCCGGGGCCGTAAGCTGGGCAAGGATGACCGGCTGCAAACCTGGACCAAACCGGTGCAGCGCCCCCGGCGCAGCTCGTGGAAGAAACAGGCCTGGAACAAGCTGCCGCAGGAGTTGCACATTCGTGTCGTGCGCGTGGTCATGGATAAAAAAGGCTTTCGCACCCGGCGGCTGTGGGTGGCCACCACCCTCACCGATGCCGTTGTGTATCCAGCTGAAAAGCTTGCTGAGCTCTACTTCCGGCGCTGGAGCATTGAGCTGTTTTACCGTGATATCAAAACCACGCTGCGAATGGAAGTGCTGCGCACCAAAACCCCAGCGATGATTGAAAAAGAACTGCACATGCACGCGCTGGCCTACAACTGCATCCGGGCGCTGATCTTGGAGAGTGCCAGCCAGCACCAGCAGGAGCTGGGACGCATCAGCTTCAAAGGAGCAGTGGACTTGCTGCGACAATGGCTGCCGCAGGCGGCGGCTTGCTATGAGCAGCCACGCAAACTGGCCCGCTGTCAGGCGGACCTGCTGGAGGCCATCGCCAGCGTGCAGAATCCTCTGCGACCGGGACGCAAGGAACCCCGGGCCGTGAAACGCCGCCCGAAAAGTTATCAACTGCTTACCCGCCCACGCCACAAGTTCCAAGAAATTCCCCACCGCGAACGCTACCGCGCTGCGGCTTAACTGAGTGCCATTCTTGCCTGGCATCTTATCCTTATCTTTTCAAAAAAGACTTAAGGCACCAATAATGATTCCAATTAATCCAAATCCGATGCTTAGCACTGCTATTACAGCTAGAGTCAGAGTTCCGACGTTGGACTTACACCATCGAGCCGAAGTCTTGAGCCACTCCGGCTCGTTAACGCGAAGTTCTCTAACTCCACGTTCATACTTTGACATTGTAGAAAACGCAATGCCAGGTATATCCCCAATATTCATGGTGTTCGCTACTTCTAGCAAAGCGGCTGTACCCTCTTCATTAAGGGCTTCAAATTCCAGTTCTCCAAAAGTGTCAGTCTGTTGATCACGGGCAGGAGTTCTGTAGTGGAAAGAGTCGATACTCAATTCAATTCTTGCCTCGCCCTTGCTCAAAAGAAATACGCGGCGAGTATTGAACAGCTGAAACACCGGCTGAAAGGCAAAGGCTGCTATTTCAGGAATTGTCTCCTTACGTATGTTCAAAAAGTCCGTCCGTTGTGCATCCGTTAAACCCTCGACTGACAAAGGAATACTTTGTTCATCTCTTACGAATAGCCCTTCCGAACTCTTATTCTTGCCAGTCGGTCTTTTCACATCTACCGAAATCGTATCTCCAAAAAGTCGAACCCTGAAGGCCCCGCCAATTCTTTGTACACTCCAATCGGTGGTGTCCCAATACTCGTCATTGATGACTCGAACGCCGAGAGATTCTATTTTCCAGTCGGCCAAGCCTTCCAACTTAGACATTAAAACCTCGTAATTACCACGAGAAAACTCAGCATCAAACTTATTTTGTACTGTAGGTTGGCTGGAAAGCTTCAACTCAACTTCTTTATTGGTACTCTTTTGAAGGGTTATATTCATAGGTTACATCGCGAAGTTAAGTTGCTGCTCGGCCTGCATTTCTGGTCCCGTTGTTCCATTTGGCCCCTTGCTTCTTAATTCCATCGAGCAGAGAAACCATTCTGTCTCACCTAGTCTGATTGTTGATCTAATCAATTGAGACTTTAGCTTTGGCTCGATGTAACTCTCAACCCATCTTTGACAGATATCGGAAGCACTCGCCCCAGGAGAATTACGTTTTCGAGTTTCTTTCCAACTGG
>JAOZVT010000959.1 GCA_025869455.1 Prosthecobacter sp. | reverse complement strand
CGCTTGGTGGTGACCTTTCGTGACATGGGAGCCATCAGTCCGACCAAGAATCATTTTGTGGCTTGGGTGGGACGCTATGAGGATATTTTATCTGGCAAGGATGGTGAGTACAAGATCAAGCTACTGCACAGTTATTCCCGCAGTGATTGTGGTTATCCGGGTTTGGAAATATTGCCAGACGGCACCTTCGTGGCTACCACGTACATCAAGTATCGCGAAGGCCCTGAAAAGAATTCGGTGGTGAGCACTCGCTTCACCCTGAAGGAAACAGACGCGATGGAGAAAATCGCACCCAAAGAAAGCCCAGCGAAGGCAATCAAAGTGGCGGGCCTTCTCCTGGATGATGAGCATGCGACTTACTTGGGGAATTGGCGAACGGGTGGGGGCCTGCTTGGCTACCTTGTAGGCCGAGGCTACCATGCCTCCAACAACGATGGCTCGGCGACTTTTACACCGGAGATTTTAGAAAAAGGACGTTATGAAGTGAGGTTGCTTTATGTGCCTTCGGACAATCGCAGTGCAGATGTGTCAGTCATCATCCGAAGTGCCGAAGGTGAAAAGATCGTCCATTTGAACCAGCGTGAAAAGTGTCTGGAGGAGAGTATTCCACGATCTCTGGGCATCTTCGAATTTGCCAAGGGTAGGACAAGTTCCGTACAAATCATGGCCAAGACAAAGACTGGATTTGTGGTCGTGGATGGGCTGCAACTGGTCCCAGAGGCAGAGGCCAAAGTGGAGCGCAATACGCGTGCCGATGCGGGTTTTCCTGTTCAGTCGGCCGCTCCGAAATCAAAGGTGAAGATTCCAGCTCCCATGCTTTTGAAGTCCGCCGCTAAAGGGCCGGATGTGAATGGAAAAAGTTATGATCTCGTTGTCGTTGGAGGTACCCCTGGTGGTATTGCCACAGCCGTGAGGGCTGCACGGGAGGGCCTGAGTGTGTTGCTGGTGAATCATACCCAGCATTTGGGAGGCTTCATGACCAGCGGCGCGGGTGGTTGGGAGGCACCCTACGATGGCATGCGCTCGCCTTTGTATGCTGAGATTCGACAAGGTGCCACGGAGTACTATCGCTATACCTATGGTGAAAATTCACCCCAACATCTGGCCTCGATGCCTAGTGCCACGAGTCGGGCGCACATTGATCGTCCAAAGATCGAACCGCGTATCGCCGAGATGCTGTTTAACCAAATGGTTGAAAAAGAAAAAACGTTGACCGTGTTGCTCGGTCACGTGGTCGCTAGGGCTGAAAGAGAAGGGAGCTTGCTAAAAAGCGTGACGTTCAAACCCATGACTGGGAAAGGTGAAGTTAAGGTGCGTGCGACCATCTTTGCCGATGGCATGTATGAGGGGGATCTTATGGCGGCGGCAGGAGCTAAGTCACAGATCGGCCGTGAATCACGCAGTCAGTATAACGAGCCTCATGCGGGAGTGATTTACACCCATGAGCGCGAGAAAGCGCCAGGGCAGCGCGGATTTCCCAAAGACGCTGACGAAGGTAAGCTGAATATTCGTTACAATAGCCATGCCACTGCTGAGATCGTGGAAGGCCCCAATAGCGGTGAAGCAGACGACTCCGTCATGGCCTACAATTATAGGCTCATTCTAACGCGTGATCCGGCTAATAAAATCATGGTGGCAAAGCCGGCTAACTATGACGTGAAGTTGGCTATCGCTGCGGGCGGCGGTGGGTTTGTTCCCAATTTGCCTAACAATAAGGTTGCTTGGAATGGAGGTCGTCTCATTGGACCCCAGAATGATTATCCGGCGGCTGATTGGCCGACTCGTGAGAAGATCAGTCGTCGCTACATGGATGCCATGCTCATGCGCCTCTGGTATCAGCAAAATGATCCCACCGTCTCTGATAAGGACCGAGCTTATTGGGAGGGTTGGGGACTGGCGGCAGATGAGTTTCCGGATAATCACCATGAGCCCTATGAGATCTATGTGCGCGAAGCACGTCGCCTCGTCGGACGGGCTGTTTTTACCGAACACGATAACAAGATCGCCCCTGGCATCGCCCGGACTCCGATCCATGGCGACAGCATCGCTATCACAGATTGGCCCGTGGATTCGGTGGCCTGTCTGAAACGCAAAGTTGAAGGTGCCCATGAAGATGGCATCCTATTTCTCGGTGAAGAATCACGTCCAGCCCAGGTGCCGTATCGCTGTTTGTTAGCTCAGGAAGTGGATAATCTACTGGTCCCCGTGGCCTTATCAGCCTCTCATGTGGGCTGGGGTTCCATCCGCCTGGAGCCCGTCTGGATGCAGACGGGAGAGTCGGCGGGTTTTGCTGCGGCGTTAGCCGTGAAAGAGAAAACCACGCCTGCACAGCTTGATCCCCATCTTCTCATTCGCCTGTTGGCTAATCGCCAGGTGATGGTCAGTTTCTTCAATGATGTGGATGTTACTTCGGATGATCCACAGGTGCCAGCGGCTCAATACTTTGGAACCCAAGGTTTTTTTCATGATTACAATGCGCGGCTGGATGAGCCGCTCAAAGATTCCACGGCTAAGGTCTGGCAGGAGGCGTTCGCCAAATTGGGGCAACCGGGTTTCGACTCGGCTCTTGTAGCAAAACAGGTCGCTCAATCTGAAAGCGCGGAATCCGCCTTCACGTCACGCTCACGTGGCGAAGTCTTGGCGGAGTTGTTTTCTCAACTGAACTGACTGTATGAAAACTAGGCGCTCTAGGATCATATTCTTTTTGGGCGTTGCTGCGCTATTGGTTAGTCTGTCGGCTCAAGCTCAGCAGAATGTCGTGCTCTTTCTCATTGATGATCTTGGTTGGAAAGATCTGGGTTGTCAGGGGAGCACGTATTACCATACTCCAAACATTGATCGTCTGGCCGAAGAAGGCGTGCGTTTCACGGATGCGTATGCTGCTTGTGCAGTTTGTTCTCCCGCACGCGCTGCAATACTAACCGGGAAGTATCCTGCGCGCTTGATGCTCACGGACTGGTTGCCATCGGGACGCTGGAATCCGAAGGCGAAACTGCGCGAGGGGCGTTTTCTACGGGGATTACCTGTGGAGGAGTTTACCTTGGCGGAAGCTTTGCGCGAGGCTGGTTATCGAACGGCAAGCATCGGCAAATGGCATCTAGGTAGCGAACCTTTTTCGCTCCCAGAGCATCATGGCTTTGATATCAATCAAGGTGGCAATGCTCATGGTGCTCCGGGGAGCTATTTTTTTCCGTATGATGGCGACTGGCTGATCCCGGCGACAGGATTGAAAGCTCACTGGACTATTTTTCCTGCGGGTAAGCCTGGGGAATATCTGACGGATAGGCTCACGGACGAGGCTGTGAAGTTTATCCAGGAGTCCAAAGAGAAGCCCTTCTTTCTATACTTCCCTCATTATGGGGTTCATGCGCCTTTGCAGGGGAAACCCGATCAAGTGGCTCATAATGAAAACGTGCCCAAGGATCAGCAGCAAGGAGATCCGAAATACGCGGCGATGGTGGAGAGTATTGATGATAGTGTGGGGCGCGTATTGGACGTTCTCCAGGAATCAGGATTGACCGATAAAACGATGATCATTTTCACCAGTGACAACGGTGGGTATGCTGGGGCCACTCAAAATGCCCCTCTGCGCGGTAACAAAGGAGCGTATTATGAAGGTGGTATTCGCGTGCCCCTCATCATCAAATGGCTAGGTGTGACCAAAGCTGGGCAAATTTG
>JAOZVT010000958.1 GCA_025869455.1 Prosthecobacter sp. | reverse complement strand
AGCTCGGATGGGATAACCACGGGGCTAGCCGACAGGCTCGTTCTCAATACCACCGCCAGCAACATCACCCGTGGTGGGATTGTCTCTGTGGCTGATTTGACAGGTGGTCGTGTGGGTTGGCAAAAAGGAATCTGGCAACTGGTGGATTGGGCAGGCATCGGTGCGGCCTCCAAAACAGGTGATTTCACCTACAATTTGCTGACGGCTCAGTTGGCCAGTGGTTATGCCTGGAACACGGATGATTTTCTGACTGCTGGCACGCTGTCCATTTATAAGGCTGAATTGAATCAGACGTGGACTGGGGCGGTGAGTGGCTCCTGGGGTGACGTTGGCAATTGGGAATCAGGCGCATTGCCGAGTGCGACCACGGATGTCTTTTTCGCTGGAGCAACCATGAATTTAAGCCACACCATTGTGGCCGATACAAACGTGCGAAATCTCTTCTTCAGCGGCGAGTCGGACAATACAATTAATCGTTCTGGGGGAGTACTGTATGCCAATGGCAGTCTTTTGGAGGTCTTGGGAGGCAACCAAAAATTCACGAATGCTCAACTCCGTATCCGCAATGGTAACTTGGAGCAGTTTGATATCTACAATGACGGTACGCTCGATTTTGGTAGCGCAGCTATCATGTATCACCGCAATGATACTACGGGCACAAATGACCTTAACCTTGTGTTCAGTGGCAGCGGAGACACTAGCCTTAAATATATCGAGCGGCGCACGGCCTCTTATGATGTCAACATCATCGTCAATGGCCCTGGTACCGTCACTTTCAGCAGCTTCACGGACAGTGCTGCTGACACATTGCAAGGTTACATCACTGGTACGACCACCCTGAACGGAGGCACCTTAATTCTTAATGATGAACGCAATCTGGGCGGCGATCCGGCGAGTTTTGATCCTGCTCATTTAACCCTCAACGGAGGCACCCTGACAGCAGATGCAACTTTTACCATTGATGACGCCAATCGTGGTATCACTTTTGGTTCATCGGGCACTGTTGTTAATGTGGATATGGGGGATGATGGACTGCACACGCTGACTCTAGCAAGTTCCATCACAGGCACTGGAAACCTGACGAAAGAAGGACAAGGATACCTTATTCTCTCTGGCACCAGCACCCATAGCGGGCAGACCATCGTTAATGAGGGTATCCTGCAAGTCGGTAGTTTTGGTGTGGGGAGTAGCGGAACGGGGCAGACCACCATCGCTTCGGGGGCACAAATCCTGGGTTCAGGGACTGTCCAGGCCTCTTCTTTTATCCTCCAAAGTGGAGCCATGCTCCAGGCGGGGGATCTCATCTCAGGTTCAACAACTGGAAACGGCACACTCACCTTCACGCCCGTGACCGTTGGTGCCTACACGATTCAAGCGGGTTCCAACACGCTGCTTAGCCTCACCAGTGCTACCAATCAGGGAAGCACCGTCCCTGCTTTTGGCGGATTCACCCCAGGGACGACGGGCTACAACAATTACGTGGATGGTATCACTGGCAGCGGTGATCATGACCTTCTTGTCTTTAATGGCGATTCTGGTTCGACTCTGGATTTCAGCGGTAATCTTGAAGTCGTAGGCGTCGATTTGATCCCAAGTTATGGTGAGGTTTACAACCTCCTCGACTGGTCGTCTCTCCTCTCCGCTGACTTCTCCAACTTTGTTGTTGGCAGCAATCGCGATGGTTCAGGTGACGATCTTGATCAATTTAATCTCCCCGACATCAGCAGTTTCGGCCTTTTCTGGGATGTCAGCCGTTTTACCCTGTCTGGAACCATCGCTGTTGTCCCTGAACCAAGCCGTGTGTTGCTCATGATGCTTGGCATGACTTTTGCCCTGCTGCGTCGTCGTCGCAGGCATTAGTCGTGTAGTTTATGGTTATTTTCGAGGTGGCTCAAAACTCCCTTGTTTCCAAAAGCTACGCCTAGGGTTGCACCCGCGCACATTGCCGCTACCTTTCACACCCCGTTTATGTGGAAAGGTCGTTTTGCCCAAGAAACCAGCCAGCTCGTGCAGAGTTATGGCGAGTCCGTGTCCTTCGATTGGAGGCTGTATGCCCATGATATTCGTGGTTCCATTGCTCATTCGAAAGGACTGCTGAAAATCGGCATCCTGACTGCCGAAGAGCAGGCCTCCATCGAAAAAGGCCTCCTCGAGATCCGAGCTGAAATCGAAGCTGGAAAGTTCGAGTTCAAGACGACGCTCGAGGATGTGCACATGAACATCGAGTCTGAGTTGACTCGTCGCATTGGTCCCGCTGGTGCGAAATTACACACCGCGCGCAGTCGCAATGATCAGGTGGCGACAGATGTTCGTCTTTATACGCGGGATGCAGTGGCGGAGATTGTGGAGCTGATTTCCGGCTTGCAGCGGTCTTTGATCGAGGCCGCTGAGCGTGCAGGTGGCGCAGTGGTGCCAGGTTACACGCATCTTCAGCGCGGGCAGCCCGTCTTATTTGCCCATCATTTGCTCGCTTATGTGGAGATGCTAGAGCGGGATGCCCAGCGCCTGCTGGACGCCAATGATCGTCTGAATGTCATGCCTCTGGGGTCCGGTGCTCTGGCCGGGTCCACCATCATTGTGGATCGTGAATACGTGGCCTCATTGCTGGACTTCACCTCGGTGTCCCAGAACAGCATGGATGCCGTTAGTGACCGTGATTTCGCGGCGGAAGTCTTGTTCTCCATCGCCCTTTGTGGCGTTCATCTCTCTCGTTTGAGTGAGGACATTATCCTCTGGTGCAGTGCTGAGTTCGGTTTCGTTACCTTGAGCGATGCCCACACCACTGGCTCCAGCCTGATGCCGCAGAAAAAGAATCCTGACGTGGCTGAGCTGACCCGTGGTAAATCTGGCCGTTTGGTGGGGAATTTGATGGCCTTGCTGACCTTGCTGAAAGGTCTGCCGATGACCTACAATCGAGACATGCAGGAGGATAAAGAACCTCTGTTTGATTCACTGGATACCATTCAGGCCGCATTGGCTGTGTTTGCAGAAATGATCTCTGGCATGGAGGTCAATGAAAGCCGCACCCGTGCGGCTACCAGTGACCCGATGCTGCTGGCGACGGATCTGGCTGACTATTTGGTCAATCATGGGGTGCCATTCCGTCAGGCTCACGAAGTCATTGGTAAACTGGTCGCTCACAGCCTTGCTGAAAAAATCGCTTTTGCAGATATCCCTCTGGCCAAATACCAGGAATTTTCTCCAGCCTTTGAGGCGGATTTGTTCGATTGCCTGAATTTGGAAACTGCTCTGGCTGCACGCCTGGGAATTGGCGCACCGTCCCCTAAAAATGTGGCGGCGCAGATCGCCCGCTGGAAGGAGGCTTTGTCGGAATGAGTGAGGTTTTAGCAGAGTTTCCACTTTTCCAAGTTGAAGACCGGTACGGTTGGCAAAGAGTCAGTACGAAGCGTCTTTTTGACCACCGCCACGTCAGTGTGGACCAGGTGGAATGCCTGACTCCCCATCGCCAGGAAAAGGCAGTGCCCTGGCTAGTGGTTCAAAGAAAAGCAGCCGTCGCCGTCGCGCCCGTGACTGAAGAAGGACAGTTTGTGCTGATTTCTCAAGAGCGTATTCCTGTGCAGCAGACCCTGTGGGAATTTCCCGCTGGTCAGATTGATGTCCCTGTGTCGGACATCAACCAAGGGATCATCGTCGAAACCGTATTTCGTGAGTTGCGTGAAGAA
>JAOZVT010000957.1 GCA_025869455.1 Prosthecobacter sp. | reverse complement strand
CCCAGCCTCGAATACCATGGTACCTTCCACAGCGGTAGTTATTCCAAACGATGCTGAAGGCCAGTTTGAGGTCATCCTGGAATCTAGCATTGATATGATCATCTGGACCCCGGCCATGCCCGGAACTTACGCAAGTAACAATCCCAATCGGTTCTTCCGCACCCGCATCGTGAAGAAGCCGTAATCTCCAAGATCCTTCCACGACTACTCGGCTACGAACAGGCTTGACGCTTTCACGCCGAACGTATCCAATGCTCTTCCCTACCATGAGCGAAGCATTTCCTGACATTCCAAAAATCAAATACGAGGGTCCAAAGTCACGCGATCCCCTTTCCTTCAAGCATTACAACGCGGATGAAGTCATCGCGGGTAAGAAGATGAAGGACCACTTCCGCTTCGGTGTGGCCTACTGGCACGCCATGCGCAATAGCTTGGCGGATCCCTTTGGTGTGGGCACCGCCCAGCGGCCATGGGATGACGGCACAAACTCCATTGCCAATGCGCAGCGCCGCGTGTGGGCCTGCTTTGAGTTCATGGATAAACTGGGCGTGGACTATTACTGCTTTCATGACCGCGATGTGGCCCCTGAAGGCAACAGCCTGGCGGAGAGCAATGCCAATCTGGATGCCGTGGCGGATGAACTGGAAAAGGCTCAAAATGCCACGGGCAAAAAGCTGCTCTGGGGCACCGCCTGCCTCTTTGCCCATCCGCGCTATAACCAAGGCGCGGCGACCAGCCCGAATGCGCAGGTCTATGCCTATGCTGCGGCTCAGGTGAAGAAAGCCATCGAAGTCACCCATCGCCTCGGCGGTGAAGGTTATACCTTTTGGGGTGGGCGTGAAGGTTACGCGTCTCTTTTGAACACCGACATGAAGCGTGAGCTGGACCATCTGGCCCGCTTCCTCCACATGGCCGTGGATTATAAAAAGAAGATCGGCTTCAAAGGCCCCTTCTACATTGAACCCAAGCCACGTGAACCTTCCACCCATCAGTATGACAGCGACGCGGCAGCCTGCCTGAACTTCCTGCGTGAGCATGATCTGATGGAGCATTTCAAACTGAACCTGGAAACCAATCACGCCACTCTGGCAGGTCACAGCATGTGGCATGAAATGGAAGTGGCTGTGGCAGCAGGGGCGCTCGGCTCAGTGGACGCCAATACGGGAGATGAACTCATCGGCTGGGACACCGACCAATTCCCGACTGATATCTACCTAACCACTCAGATGATGCTGGTCATGCTGAAGAGCGGCGGCTTCACCACGGGTGGCCTGAACTTTGATGCCAAAGTGCGGCGTGAATCCTTTGAGCCTGTGGACCTCTTCCACGCGCACATCGGCGGCATGGATGCCTTTGCTCGCGGCTTAAAAATTGCCGCGTCCATCATTGAAGATGGTCGTCTGGATGCCTTCCGCCAAGCCCGTTACAGCACCTTTGACGCAGGCATCGGGGCCAAGGTCGAAGCAGGCACCACCAGCTTTGAAGAACTGGAAGCCTACACCCTGGAAAATGGGGAGCCCATGATCGGCTCAGGCCGCCAGGAGATGCTAGAGAACCTGATCAACGAATATATCTGAGGCTAGACCGCGACTGTCGCGGAGCGTCCTGGAGCGCGGTGACAAAGAGGCAAGGGCAACCTTGCCTCGGCGGCACCGCTTTCGTCGGAGCCTTTGAATATCGCAGTCCTTCCTGCATCGTAGGTTGCTCCTCCGCACGAGGTCGTATTCTCAAAAGGTCACCACTCGCCCGCAAGAGCGGTGTGGAGCTAACGCTTCCCACCGCACTCCAGGACGCTTCGCGCCAAAGCAGTACCTCACGCAATCGCGAGTGTTAGAGCTCACTTTTTTAAAAGTGGATTAACTGAGGGGGTTGCTTGTTCACGACTTGAAATGGATATCATGGCTTTTACCTTTCCGCTCATGAATGAAGAAGCCTTGCCATGGCCTCACGCCCCCTTGCATCTACTGACCGAAAAGGGGCTCTATTTTGTGACGGCAGGGACATACCAAAAAGAGCATCACTTTCGTGGCGTCCAACGTCTGGAGGTCTTGCAACGAGGGCTTCTGAAGCAGTGTCAACATCACGGTTGGAGGCTGGAAGCGTGGGCCGTTTTTTCCAATCACTACCACTTCGTCGCGGAGTCCCCCGGTACAGCAGAGAGCCTGCCAGACATGCTGAACGGACTGCATGAAAAAACGGCCAAATGGATCAATAAGCTTGATCAGCAGCCGAGCCGAAAGGTCTGGCATAATTATCGGGAGACATTGCTCACAGAACAATCATCCTACTTTGCGAGGTTGAATTACACGCATCGCAACGCGCATAAACATGGGCTGGTGACTGTCGCATCAGACTACCCTTGGTGCTCAGCTGCTTGGTTTGAAGAACACACAGGGCGGCCACTGATCCAGAGCATCTACCGCTTTAAGACAGATAAGATCGGCGATGAATATGAACCGTCAGCTGATTGGTGAGTGCATCTCAACAGGAAGATATGCTGCAGTCGCGGAGCGTCCCGGAGTGCGGTGGGAAGCGATAGCGCCACACCGCTCTTACGGGCGAGAGATGACCTTTTGAGATTGCGATCTTGTGCGGATATAGAGTTTATCGCACACGAGGGACTGCTATATTTTAGGCCTCCGACGAAAGCGGGGCCGCCGAGGCAGCACCTGCCCTTGCCTCTTTGTCACCGCACTCCGGGACGCTTCGCGGCTTCGTGGCACACAGAAGTATCAATTCCTGGCACCTCAGATGAATCCTGCGTGAAAGTCTCGGGCTACAGCTGGGGTATTGATTTGACATCGCTTCACGGATTTGAAGCATGAGACTCCTCCCCATGAAAAAATACAACGTCGGCATCATCGGATACGGTTGGGCAGCGACTGCGCACATTGACGCGATCAACGCCAGCAAACAGGCCCAAGTCACCGCCATTTATTCCTCCCGCCCCTTGGATAGTGCGGAGCTGAGCGCAAAGCACGGCAGCCCCATCGTTGCTTATCAAGATCTGGACGCGATGCTGGCCAATCCAGACATCCATGTCGTGGACATCACCAGTTACCCGAGCCAGCACCGCAATCAGGCCGTGGCAGCAGCGAATGCGAAGAAGCACATCATTTTGGAAAAGCCGATGGCGAATTCTCTGCAGGAAGTCAGAGAGATCGTGGCAGCGGCAAAATCCAACGGTGTCAAAGGCTGCGTCTGCTTTGAATGCCGCTTCTCGGGGCAGTTCCAATCCACGAAGGCCATCTTGGATGAAGGCCTGCTCGGTGAGGTCCATTACGGTGAAGTGGACTATTACCACGGCATTGGCCCTTGGTATGGTCAGTTCCGTTGGAACATTGGCAAAAAAGATGGCGGCAGCGCCCTACTCACGGCAGGCTGTCATGCGCTGGATGCCCTGCTCATGGTGATGCCAGGAGAGGTGGAGAGTGTGACCAGCTTTAGCACCAAGTCGAAGAGCGAGATCTTTGCCCCCTATGAATATGACACCACCAGCGTGACTTTGGTGAAGTTCAAAAACGGGGCCGTGGGTAAAACCGCTGCCGTGGTGGACTGCCTACAACCCTATTATTTCCACACTCACCTCGTCGGTAGCGAGGGCAGCCTGCTGGACAATAAGCTCCACTCCAACAAACTGAAGACGGATAAAAAAGCCTGGGGCGCGCTTTCCATGCACATGC
>JAOZVT010000956.1 GCA_025869455.1 Prosthecobacter sp. | reverse complement strand
GGACTGCGGGGACTTGTCACCGCTTTCCTCCCCAGCCGACTTGTCGGCGCTCCCCCATGGAGCGCACGCGTCTCGCGTGCTGTTTCCTGCGTCTCGCGGGAAACCGTTCTCACACCCCGAAACCCCAGACCATCCTGAACCGCGTGCAGAAACCGTATTCAGCATTCAGTAATCAGATCAAAAAAACACTTCCTGTTAGGCGCGAAGCGTCCCGGAGTGCGGTAGCAGAGAGGTAAGGGCCACATTGCCTCGGCGACACCACTTTCGTCGGAGGGCAGAGATATGGCAGTCCCCGTGTCTTCGGAAGGCCCTTTTCCAGGCGAGATCGCACCCACAAAAGGTCATCGCTTCTCCGAGTGAGGTCGCCATTTAAAAAGCTCATCACTCGCGCGCAAGAGCGGTGTGGCGCTATCGCTTCCCACCGCACTCCAGGACGCTCCGCGACTGCGGAATACTTCCAGTTAGGCGCGGCAGCCTCCCCGTGGAGTAACTGTGTTAAAGGCAAGTGTTAGAAGAGGTTTTTTAAAGTGTCTAGCGAGGATGGCATTGAGATGGATCAGTAACTTGCGGGCCGTCGCCACCAGCGCCACTTTGGACGGCTTGCCTGCTTCCTTCAGACGCTTGTAGAACCCCCTCAATTCTGGATTATGGCGGCTGGCCGCCAGCGCTGCCATGTAAAGCACACGCCGCACACAGCTGCGTCCGCCTGAGATAAAACGCCGCCCACGCCATTTGCCACTGTCCCGGTTGTAAGGCGCTAGGCCTGCCAGCGCCGTGATCTGCCCTCGCGATACTTTGCCCAACTCCGGCAGCGCTGCGAGCAACTGGCGGCTGGTCTGCGGGTCCACGCCTTTGACAGCTTGCAGCACCGTGTCGAGCTCTTGCAGAGAGGTGTCTGCGGCGATCATCTCAGCCATGGCCGCCTCCAAAGCATCAATCTGTGACTCAAGGCATTTGATCAGTTCCTCGCTTTGAGTGTCCGCCAGTGTGAGCTGGCCTCTCATGGCTGCGGCATGGTTGCCGGTGGCCGTCTTAACAGACAGCAAGTGATTGCGTCGGTTAAGCAAGTGCTGAAGGCGCAGCTTTCTCGCCTTCGCCCGCCAGCGTAGGCTCCGGGCACATTCGCCGACCAAAAAGCGATAGCAAAGCCGCGTCTAGAGCATCGATATTGGCTTGCAGGTTCAGAGCCTTGGCCAAGTGGCGAACCCGGCCCGCCTGGACCAGGCTGATGCGGAGCTGATGTTGGTGAGCGAAGTAGAAGAAGGACCGCTCATAGCCACCGGAAGCCTCAAGCACGAGGTGAGGCTGGGAATGCGTTCAGTCCAACTTTTCTCAAAAAGTGCTGTACCCTTGCGCTAAAGCTGGCATACAGTCTTCATGTCTGCCCCTTCAGGCAAAGATTCACCCCTCCAAGAGCAATCCTTGCGGCAGTGGAGCCTCATCCAGAGGTTCCAAAAGGTGTTTGACGAAATCAGCCCCGCCCATCCGCTCCACCCCACCGAACACGATCCCCGACGCACCCTCCATCAGCGAGCCGAGCATGTGCGCCAGCCGCAGTATGGAACGCTGTTAAAAAAACGGGAAGTGAAATAAAGGGCGCAGCGCGCAAGGCGTGGCGTCCGAGGCGGCGCGTGCCCTGAAACCAGGGCTGATAGATTTAAAAAAAGGTCATCCAGTTGGGACAGCCGACACAATCGCGCTCAAGCCCTCTGGAAGCAGGGAACTGGCCCCAAAGCATTTTCCTTGCCGAACACTATTGGCGGGACGCGTGCTGTTTCCTGCGTCTCGCGGGAAACCGTTCTCACACCTCGAAGCCCCAAGACCATCCGCCCACCTGCTGGCGCAGGCAGCTACACGCCACCCTCACCGACTCACCCGTCTCCGCCCCAGGACCACGCCCAGACCTAACAACAAGAACAACACACGGCTAGGCTCAGGCACCACCGTCGCATTCCAGGAGATCGTACCACCGCTGGAATCCGTGTTCAGAAACTGACTCAGATCCCACGAACCCGTGTGGCCACCGTAGTCCACATTCACCAGTTGCAGATCCCCAGAGCTACCGTCGCCCAGGGTAAAGCCCGTGGCGATCAGGTCGGACCAATCATAAACATCCAGCGTAAAATCACTGGCAAAGTTCAGCGAATCAAAGCCCGCAAAATCCACATTCAGCGTCCCATCCAGCGTCACCAGCCCGGTCACCGCCACCTTATCAAAATCCGCCAGAGAGGCCACCTCCAGCTTCGTCATGGAGGCCGCCGCCATCAGCAGATTCCCATCCACCGTCAGCGTATCCCGCGTATCCAGCAGACGCACATCTCCCGGACTCAGCGCCCCATTCACCGTCACCAGAGAACCGCCCGTACCCACCTTGCCAAACCCGCCCAAGGTCGCCGCCGCCGCAATCGTCAGATCCCCCGTCCCCGTGGATGAAGCCGCTGCATTGGACCCCGTGTAGTTGGCAAACAAGCTGCCTCCATTCACCGTGGTGCCACGCGTGTAAGTATTCGTCCCCGAGAGGGCCAGAAAGCCATCACCATTCTTGGTTAGGCCGGAGTTCCCCCCGGTGCTTTCCGTCAAATTACCTGTAAATTCAGCCGAATCTCCACCCGCACCCGCATTCACCGTGATCTTACGATCACTATTAGACGAATTCAGATTGATGTTGCTCGTCACCACCACCTTGCTGTCCGCCTCAGGCGAACCAAAGATGAAATTATTGCCGAAGACATACAGGGAAGTATTCAGCCCAATGCTCGAACCCAGGTTCACCGTCAGAGTGCCACCCTTCGCTGCAAACCCACCGTTTTGACTCGCCACCTGGCCCGCCCCTGGCGCACCCGAAGTATTGCCCGTCACACTCAATGTTAGGCTGCCATACCCCTGCAAAATACTGCCATTGCTGATCAAAAGCCCGCCTGTGCCCAGCGTGCTCACATCCCCCACATCCAGGATGCCGCCCAGGATGCTCGTCATCCCCGTATTCAGCATCGCGCCCGGCAGACTCAGCGTACCCGCCCCCGTCTTCGTCAGCGCACCAGAAGTCGCCGTCGTATTGCCAGAGATCGTCAGCTTCGCGCTCGCACTCGTCACCTCGATCGTCGCCGTCTTACCCGCATTGATCGTAAAGCTCCGGTCCGTACTGCCCGTCGCCCCGGTGTAGCGCAGCCCACCCCCGTTAAAGATCAAGTTGCTCGCCGCATTGCTACTCGCGCCCAGATTGCTATTCAGCCCACCATCCGCCACCGTGGAAATACTCACCGTCCCATCATTGATCTGCAAGCCCCCGGTAAACGTGTTATTCGCCGAAAGGATCAGCAGACCATTGCCATTCTTATTGATGCCCGAAGGCGAAAAGGAAGCACTGCCATCTGAAAGCACCCCGCGCAGCTCCGCCGAATCTCCCCCCACACCCTGCGTCACCGTCACCGTACGTTTACCACTCGTATTGATCACAATCGGGTTCAGCACCACCACCGCACTATCCGCCGTGCTAGATCCAAAACGGAGATCATTGCCGAAGATGTAGCCCGAACCATTCAGCGCAATGGAAGACGGCGTCGCATTCCCACCAAAGTTCACGATCAGCTCCCCGCCCCGCGCGGCAAAGCCCCCATTCTGCGCCGCCACCTCACCACTCCCCGGCGTGTTATCTCCCCCCACCGCATAGGTAAAGGTACCATTGCCCTG
>JAOZVT010000955.1 GCA_025869455.1 Prosthecobacter sp. | reverse complement strand
AAAGTCTTCAAAGAGAAGACCTATGACGCGCTCGTCTCCCTGAAGGAAATCTTCCACTACCACTTCATCAATGCCCAGGCCTCCCTGGAAAAGGTGCAGGGTAATATCATTCGCGAGCTGGACTATCAAAGCTCCCTGGAGCTAGACCCGCGCACCTTTGACCTCCTGCGCAAAATCCCCCTGGCCAGTGAAATCATCCGCCATGCCCGTCAAGATCTCGTCCGTCGTCTGGATGCCTACAAAGTGGAGAAGCCCGACCTCATGCAGTCCGTCGTGGATTTCATCGAGAGCAAAATGATGCCCATCATCGTCCGCCACGCCATCTCTGGTCGCGCGGATATCAACTCCGAGAATACACTCTTCCACGATCCCGAAGCCTTGGCCATGCTCATTGACATCTTCTCTGAGCGCGGTTTCCACGCCACAGCAGATCTCCATCTCATCGAGATCCCTGAACGCTTTGACCTGCAAACGGGCGAGATCCAATGCCGGAAGGAAAAAGTCTTCCGTTTCAACATCCGCTTCAAGGGTTCCGAGATTCGTCGTGGTTAGGCCGCGCGGCGCGGGGCCGCCCAAACAAAGCTGCGGGCACCTTGGCAAAAGTGATTTCAGTTAGCTGACTCCATACGAAAAGGCGGCGCAGTCGAAAGACTGCACCGCCCTAACATTGATTGATCAATAAAGGGGCTTGCTTACAAATCAGCGGGCACTAACTCCACCAAACCACTCTCACCTTCGCCATTCACAGGCTTAGATGAAGGGGACAAAAAGAAACCAGAAGTCCCCTGGTAGATGCCTTCCTTTTGAAAGGTCGTGCCTTTGAACGGAACCTTTTTCCCATCTGTGTGGGTGAAGGTGCCACTGATCTCACCCGTCGTCTTTTTCAAGGCCAGGGTATAACTGCTATCAGCAGGAACTTCGGTGACCTTGTTGCTGGGGGATATATTCACCCCATAGTCCACGAATCCATCCAACAGCCCACTGCTGAAACTGAGGGTGGCATTGCTCTCCGTAACGTCAACGGGTGGCAGGAATGGGATGACGCTCAGGTCCTGCGGAACGCTGAACTGAGAACCGACCAAGTTAAAGATCACGCCTTCGGCCCAACCATTTGGGTAATACTGACTCTTGGTAATCTCCGGACGGAACCAGAACCCGTCTTCACCCAATGCATCCGTATCATCCTGAGTAAGGTCCAAGGTCACCGGAACAGCGATGCTTCCCTTCCGGGAATAGAGCTGAACAAAGAAAGGACTCTTTTGATCCCTCGAAAGGGTGGTGCTAGCCGTGAATTTGGTATTGTCCGCCAGCAGACCCGCGAAGGTGACCTTGCCATCCGTTTTCACGAACATGGAGCCAATCCCATTCCCCTGCGGGTATTCATTGGTCTGTAGATTGTCCTGTGCCGCAGAAGGGAGCAAAAGGTTATACCGCTGCCCTTTGTTGCCCGCATATTCCTCAGGCACTGGGTTTGTCCTGCTGTATTCAGCACGGTCCAGTTCCACATCCGAAACTGCTACCACTTCACCCTCAGATTTCTGAACCACCGTACCAGTGATTAGGCCACTATCCTCTTCCAAATCGAGGATCAGAGACAGTCCGATGTCAGGCTTGTCTCCTTTACGCGTCAAGGTCAGAGCTGTGGTCTTCGTTTTACCAAAATGAGCGACACCACCGTTGTCAAAAACACCGGAGAATTTCAGTGCAGAGTCGTCGATCATTAGTGAACCACTGAAGCTACCCTTGCTGGAAACGAGAACCGAAAGATAACCCACCGTATCCACACCAAATATCGTGCCTTCTTCGGGAGCCGCCAGTCCATTGAAGGTGCCCACCACCTCTGCCACGAAAGGATTCTCAATGAAATTCGCGGTGAGTTCCAGATACTCGCGCATGATGAATGTCAGGTTAGGATTCTCAAGATCCTGATCAGTCACGCCAATCTCTGCAGCAGTAAACTCGTTGGTGGTCCAACCATCGAATACAAAACCAGCCTTCGCTTTGGCTGAGATCGTGTAACTTTTGCCCAGCTCTCGGCTGCTGGTTCCTTGGAAACCAGAAGTGAGTGAACCCGCATCCTCGGCACCTGAGATTTCCACATAGAGATCGCGGGTTTTTACCACCGTGAAGGAACGTTTCACCACTGAAGAAACATTGCCCGCATAGTCTTCACTCTTAACCTCAAGCTTATTCAAACCATCCTCTGGCGCGACAATGAGACTATAAGTTACCGCAGGTCCACCCAGTTCTTCGACTGGAATCGTCGCTTCCACAAAGGCTCCTGAATTCAGCTTCACCCACACATGAGACACGCCCTTTTTGTCAGCGGCAGTTCCCGTGATGGTGACAGTCGCCACGTCCTCTTCGGTGATCTTAGCATTGGCCGCAGGAGTCGTGATTTTGACCGTTGGCTTGGCCTTGTCAGTGGTGGAGTCAATGATGAGCACCTTTGCCGTGGTCGTTAGACCCAAGATCGCGCCACCTGTTGGTTCGCTGATGCTAACGGTGAAGGTTTCATTGGCCTCCGATTGATTGGCTGGATCAGCGATGCTGATCGGCACATCAAGCATCGTGACTTCATCTTCCAGAGTCACCAGACCTTCCGGGAGCGTGAAGTCGCTGCTCTCGCTAGCAGTGCCATTAGTCGTCGTGATCGTCAGACCGACTTCGCCTTCACTGCCGCCCAGACGGACGATAGGGATGCTGATCGTTTCATCAGCTTCGTTGACCGTGAAAAAGCTGCCACCCAGCGCCAGGGTTCCAGCTGCAGAGGTTGGTGTCTGTCCCAGGACGAGGTTCGCCATGAGAATGCCGTTGCCGCTGTTGTTTTCATAACCTGTGGCCTCAATGTCGAGACAACTGGATTCCAAGAGCGTGCGGAGTTGCGCACCAGTCAATTCAGGATTGAGTTCCAAGACGAGGGCTGCAATGCCTGCCGCAGTAGGCGCGGCAGCACTGGTGCCATAAAATTGCTCAAAGCCAGGGACGGAGGTCGCTCCACCATCACCCGCCGTGATCGCCGGTGTCTGCAAAGTCACGCCACCACTGGAAAGAAAATCGCCAGGGGTAATGGCTGAGCCATCTGGATTGTAGAACATCTTATGAGGACCGTCCGAGGAGCTATTCTCTACAAGAGACGCTGTGGTGAATGCTGGGTCGGCAAGGCTGGCATCCGAAGAGGCGACACAGATACAATTGGCCGTGCCTGCATGTCCGATGGTCTGGCCTGCCGTAGCAAACTCGATAGGACTGCCCGTGCAGGAAATCCGCAAATATCGAGCCGCGGCCTCCGAAGCTTTCCAGATCACAATTCGTTCGCCCGGATGAACTTCATCAACGGATTCCATAGGCTCTTGTTCGCCATCCTGTGTGTTGGTGGATGAAGAAACCACACTCAAGCCGTCTGCACTGAGAATGTAGAGATCGTAATCGTTATCAGACGAGTTGTATTCGTCGCTCCATTGAAGCGTCACACGAGAGTCGCGCTTGAGCAGGCGATTGTAATTTTTCCCACCGAAGTTGTGCACGCGTCCGCTCGGTATCGGTGCACTTGCGCCACCACCATCCAAAAAGTCGCCTTCCCAGGTCGTCGAAGTTCCCTTTTTCAGGCTCCCTTCATTGCCTGAGGATGAAAGATAGACCGCACCATTGGCCACCACTTCATTGATGGCCTGTCCGATTTCATCATCCTGAAACTGACACTCATTGA
>JAOZVT010000954.1 GCA_025869455.1 Prosthecobacter sp. | reverse complement strand
CTGCGGGTGACTTTATCCGCCGGTCATCAGCGGGAGCAGGTGGAAAAGCTGATCGGTCAACTTAAAGGGCTTCTTAGAAGCTCCAGCATGGAGCACAGGCATCCTGCCTGTGTCTAAACAGCCGAGATGGCTGTTCTCCATAAAATAAGCGTCAACTTAAGGCGTTGAGCCCGCTTCACCGCGCAGAAGCTGTTTGCCATTGAAGCGTTCGCCTGGGTGGAAGAGCCAGCCGGGGGAGGAATTTTTCAGCTCATAGCGTTGAAGGACAAACTCGGGCAGGGCCAGATTGCTGTTCGGGTCATAGACTTTACGGCCTGAGAAGTAGCCCCAGAGGCGGTACTCGCTGTTGTGATCGCTACCGAAGGCGCGGCCATCACCGGAAGGGACTTCAGGCAGGCGGTCAGGCTGCTTCATGTACTTTTCATTCATCATGACCAGCTTGGACTCATACCAGCTCTGCCGTGGGCGGCGCACGTAACCCCAGAGGTGGGTGCGCTCGATACTGAAGCGGCGGCCAATGAAGTAGTCCCCTGGGGTCTCGGCTGCGATTTCCAGGCGGCGGTATTCGATCAACTGCTTCTGACGCGGACTGGTGGAATCACAAGCGGTGAGTACCACAGCTAAGCTGAGTAGAAGGAGTTGAGTGAAGCGAGTCATACGATGGCGAGAGTGAAACACGAATGCTGATGCGCAAATGAAACCTGGAGTTGTTTCTCAAAACGTGGACAAAAAAGCGGGCGCTGCATGGCTGTTATCCAGAGATAACAGCTCGAGTGGAGACATGCAGTGCCCGCTCTTGAGTCGTCTGATCGTTACGGGGCCTTTTTCTTAGCGGCAGCGGCTTTGGCTTTTTCAGCGGCCATTTTCTTCTGCTCCTCGGCCAGCTTGGCTGCCTTGGCAGCGGTACCGTTCGGGTTGGCTGGGTCGGTGATCATGGGAAAGTCATCCGTGCGGAATGGGGTCACTGGCAGACCTTCGGCGGAATAGACATTGGCCACGGGATTGTCGGCCCAGGCATAACGCACAGCTACGGGCTTGGCCACCAGCTTGCTGCTGACGGAGATCTGATTGCCACGCGGGGTGCGGGGGCTGAGTTTGTTGTCAGGCAGGAGGGTGGCATCTGCCCAGACCCATTTGTGGTCATCCCCACAGATGGCAAAGCCGCTGACGACATCTTTGTCCACCACACGCAGGCCAGTTTCGGCATGGTCCAGGGTGATGATGGCTTTGCTGCCTTCAAACTTCACGTCTTTGTAGGTGGGGCTGCTGTAAGGGAGCTTGAAACCGTAGTCCTTCACCAAGGCCCAGCGGGCGAGGCGTTCGGCCACATCGCGTTTGTTTTTCGGGTGGATGTCATTGGACTCACCCAGGTCTGTGATCACGCACTGGCCTGTGTGCGGCAGTTTGCTCAGGGTCAGGGTTTGAGCTTCGCGCAGTTCTGCCCAGTCGCTGTCTCCTGGTTCGGGCAGTTCGTTTTTAAAGTCAGCCAACTGGACCCAGTAGAAAGGGAAGTCTCCCTGCTTCCACTCATTGCGCCAATGCTGGATCATGAAGGGGAAAAGATCGCGGTATTCCTTGGCCCTGCTGGCATTGCTTTCACCCTGGTACCAAATGGCACCTTTGATGCCGTAACCAATGATGGGATGCAGAACACCGGCATAGAGATTGCCCGGGCGATGCTGGCCTGTCATGGGGTTCTGCGGGGCGCGTGGGGGATTGGCTGGCAGCGGCTGATGATTTTTCAGAGCTTCTTTGCGGGCAGCGACCCAGGCTTCCACTTTGGCTTGGTGATCGGCTACCTGTTTGTCAAAGGCGGCCTGAGTGAAGGTGGACTCCGTCCTTTTCCAGGTGTCGATGGTGGCCTTGAAACGTGGGTCTTTTTCCAGGAGGTCACGCTTGACCCAGGCTTCGCAGGAGCTGCCGCCCCAAGCATTGTCAATGAGACCCACGGGCACGCCCAGCATCTCATGCAGCACCTTTCCGTAATGATAGCCAACGGCGGTGAAACTGCCTGCGGTGGCAGGGGAGCAGACATCCCACTGGCCTTTGAAGTCGTCCTGAATTTCCTGCGTGCCGACCTGGGGTACGGAGATGAGGCGAATCAGCGGGTAATTGGCCTGGGCAATGTCCAGATCGGCATCCCAGGTGCTGCTGAGATTAAAGCCCATGTTGGACTGGCCGGAGCAGACCCACACTTCACCCACGAGGACGTTTTTCAGCTCTTTGACAGTGCTGCCTTGGATGGAAAGAGTCGCCGCCGTGGCATTGGCAGGCACGGCATCCAGTTTGACGGTCCATTTGCCATCGGCACCTGCTTTAGCGGTCTTCGTCTGCCCGGCAAATTTGACCGTGACTTCAGTTCCTGGTGTGTCCCAACCCCAGATCGGATTGGCCTGTTTTTGTTGCAGCACCATGTTGTCGCCAATGATGGCGGGCAGGCGCAATTCTGCATGCAGGGAGAGGGTGGATAAGATGAGGGTAAGGCACAGAGCTAACTTCATGGCTAATCATGAACGTGAGCTCAGCGGGAATCATTGCGACGAATTCCTTTATCCCGAATTCGGCCTTTGATCACAGCCATCGGCTGCATCGCGGAATCCGGGTTTATCGGCCTGCGACACCCGCTGGTTTGCGGATTTTCATCAAAATGGGGAAGCTGGTGGTGAGGCCCGCGCTGTCTTGTTCGGCTCGGGCGGAAGCCATGGCCACATGGCAGAGACGATCCTGATCCTGCACCCATTTGTCACAGCGGAAGAAGATGGGGCGTTCGTTTTCTTTGGCCCGCACCTGCACGCCATTGAGGCCGATGTCGTCAATGATGACTCCGTGCGGCAGGTCATGGACATCGAAGTTGATGAGACCCTCGAAGTTATTCCGCTCCACACGGATCCAGGCTTTCACGGTCTGACCAGGAACCAGGGTGAGCTCCAGAGGCTGTGCCTCCTGAGTATCCTCACGCATCATGGGTTTGCCATCCGCATCAGGCTCCAGATAAACGATGAACTGCGGGGCGGGGCCGAGAGTGATTTTGCCGAAATTGGCAGTCGTGTGAGTGACTTCCTTGCCCTGGATTTCCGCCGTGGCGGTGACAGTGACTTGGCTCCAGTCGGCATCGGTTTTTGCCGTGGGAAGTGCATGCAGACTGCCGGTGGCGAGCGTGTGCCCAGCTTCAATATAGATCGGTGAGGACGCATAGAAACCCTCAGGCACATGGGCAATGTCCACGCGGATGGGACCTTCGAAGTCATCACGACGGTCCACCTTGATGGAAAAGCCAATGGATGAGCGTGCGGGGATGGCTGTGAGTTTGTTGGTATCCAGCGTCAGGGAGAAATCAGGCTGCGGTTCACGGATGGTGAGGGCGTAAACAAATCGTTCGTTAGACCAGTCGCGCGTGTCTGTGACGCGTACGATGTAGCGGCCATCGGCTGGGGCGGTGAAGGTGAGCCGGGAATCACGGCTGAGTTTGCGGGAGCCTTCATCGTCATTGGTGTAATTGAGCGTGAAGACGGGCAGGCCATTGGGCACTAGGGCTGTGCCAAGTGGCTGTGGGATCACGGTGTAGCAGGCTTCATCCAGCGCGTGATTGGTGGCGCTGGTGTCAAAGTAGGAGCGTCGTTTACCCTCGGTGGCATAAAAGAGAAAGCCGCTGTCCGGGCCGCGCGGCATGCGGAAGGTCTTCATGATATCACCATTGAAATAGACGTATTCATTCAGCGCC
>JAOZVT010000953.1 GCA_025869455.1 Prosthecobacter sp. | reverse complement strand
CTGTGCACACTTCAGACTCTCATAACTCCTGGGTCAACTTTTGGGGTGCAGGCCAATCACGACTCACGCTATCCCGCTGAACCAGTGGACCTCTCTGGAAGTGGACTTCCGCTTCAACCGCCTGCAAATCAAGACGGACAACACCGTGACCGCTCAAACCCCCACCAGCGGCAACATCCTCGTCACCACCAACCCGATCTTAGTAGGCACCGAGTTCTATGGCAACCTTGATCGCCTGACCTTTCGCGCCCGTGCCACCGCCAGTTCTTTCGCCATCTTTAGCGGACTGGGAGCTGGTGACACCGTGCAACTTGATGCCAATGGAGAAGGCAGCTTCACTGTCACCTCCAACGGAGCCGCTACCACCCACACTAGCATCCGCATCTTCGCCAAAGTAAACCCCGAGGCTGAAACCGAGATCGCCATGGTCGACCACGATCTGTGGGACTACACCTGCGACTGCGTCATGGCCTTCATCGGGGGCGATCCTGAGACCGGACCCGGCACCATCGCCAGTATCGCCGGAGGGTTCCTTGTCGTAGGTGACGTCGGCTCCGTGGCGAAGAACCTCTGGCGCATGACCGGATGGTCTTCCGTGGAACCCAACTACGTTGAATTGACTCTTGGTGGCGTAGGTATACTCACTACCTTCGCTGATCTTACAGGCGTGGGTGCCGCCTTGGATGCAGGGGTGGCCGCAGTCAAGACGCTCGCCATCCGCATCGGCACCAGCCCAGAAGCTGTCAAGTTCCTCAACGTCTTCGTCACCCAGATTAAGCGTGCCGTCACCTCAGGTGAAAAGTTCGGCTTGGCCGAGGCCAACTTCATCAAGAAAATGGCCAATGACGCCCCCGTGGCCGATGCGTTCAAGCTCTTTCTCTATGACGACGCTCTGGCCAAAGCCGCCATTCGAGCCACCGATAAACTTGGGGCCAAAGCCGAGGCTTTCTACCAAGGTGTCAAGCGCGCCAGCAGCGCCCACGGAGCGGAGACGGCCAAGAAGTTCGTTCAGACCTTCGACGGGCTGAGTGACGAGGCCCTCGACGCCATCAAAAACGCCCCCGCCTCCGAACTGGACGAGGCATTGGATGGCCTGGCCAAAATCGCCAGTAAAGGTATCAGCCCCGAAGCGGTCAAGTTAGCGCTCAACAACACCCATCTCTTTGGAAGCCAATACAAACGGGCGCATCTCCTCTCGGATTTGGGTGAACTCGCTGCCATGCCCGCAATCAAAGGCTTGGACGATGCCGTAGCTATGTTGAAAACGCCGACCGCGCAAGCCAAAGGCTTCCGCTATGAAGTCGAGGGCGCGGCTTGGCTGGTGCGAAATGACAAGGAGGTTGTTGAGTTGACCAAGCGCGTATCCGTTGTGCTTGAGACAGGAGCGAACGCGGTCAAGACAGATATTGACGTTGTCGTTCGTGAAGGTGGCAGCCTTGTTTATTACCAGTTCAAACGAAGTTCAGATGCTTTCAGGTATGGCGAAGCGGGCTTGCAAGGCGCTCAAGCTTGGGTGAAAAAAGCACTCAAGGACTTAGGACCTGATGCCGATTACAGCAAGATCAAATATGCAGTTCCTGATGAAGTGGGTGTGCCACCGAGAATACAGGAATGGTTTAACTCTCTTGACCCGATCATTGAAGTGTTAAGAATCCCACACATGAATTAAATCCATGAGCGAAGTCCAACCCCAGCGTCTACTAGACGATCACCCAATTTTTGAGGCCTGCAAGATCGGTGACGTCGATGCAGTTGAGCGTTACTTAAAAGCTGGCGTCAGCGTTTATGCGGAGAGCGAGCACAATCCTACCATCGCCAGCATCGCCACACACCATAAGCATACGCAATTACTGGATTTGCTAGCAGGTTACGGCCTTGAATTTAGTTGCCCCTTCAATCGCTTTGGCGAACCACTTATATTTATAGCAGTGAGAGCAGGAGATATTGGATTGATCGATTACTTTCTCTGTCGCGGAGTTGATCCAAACATTCAGGACAACTTTGGCGGAACTCCGATAAAGATTGCAGCGGGAGGCGGAAAGGTGGATGTCGTTAAATTTTTGGCCGGACAAGGTGTCGATGTTTTGGATAAAAGAAAACTTGGTGCAACGCCTTTCCGAGAGGCTTCGCGGAATAACCAGATTGAAGTGATGGAAGTGCTTTGGTTGGCTGGTGCGGATGTGAATGAGCCGGATGATGCAAAGGTGACGCCCTTGATCGGTTGCGCGAAAGGCGGGAAGCTCGAAGCGGTGCAATGGCTCCTCGACCACGGAGCGGACATCAACGCGAAGGATGGCCGAGGTAAGACGGCGTTGCAGTGGGCCGAAACCAACCGCCATGTGGCGGTGGCCGAACTGCTGCGGCAGCGCGGTGTGGAGTAAATCGGGACGCGAATCCGCCTTTACAACGCCAGCCAGGGCAGTGCCGCCGCCAACGAATACAACACCCATTCCAAAATTTTGGCCGAGGGGTTGCCTGCGCTTTCGTTTGCGACAGGGGCCAATGCGCTGGCCCCATTCAATCCGCCTGGAGGACAAAACCGAAACGTTGATATGATGGGTCTGAAAACTGGTATATGGCCACGAGGCAACGGTGAATGGCGGCACTGCGATTTCCGTGAAGTGGCGTTTTACTTCACGCAAAAAGTTTACAAACGATTCATCGACGAAGGGGAACTCAAACAATGAAATCTATATCTTCACGCCGTGGTTGCCTGCTCGCATTGGCGCTTTGCTTTTCCTTGCTTTTGCCGATTGAGGCCCAGCAAAAACAAGAGCCTCTACCGCCGCCTCAACCAACTGCAAAGATCACCGGAAAAGTGATAGATGAAAGCGGTCAACCCGTGAATGGCGCGCAAGTGACTATTGACTTCTTGATTGGACAACTGGGAAGTTGGGGCACCCGCGATCTTACGCACCAAGGAACAACTGGAAGCGATGGAGCTTTTTCGGCATCCGATCAGGCGGGTGGCGCGGCCAGCTTATCCGTTACCAAAGCGGGGTATTACAAGACCTATGGGGGCCGTTATTTATTCAAAGAAAGGAACGGCATGCAATGGGAGCCATGGAATCCGAACATTGAGCTTGTCCTCAAGCCGATCTTGAAACCGATCCCGATGTATGCCAAGCGAGTGGAAACTGCGATCCCTGACTTCAACGTGGCATTGCCATACGACTTGAGTGTTGGTGATTGGGTTGCACCTCGCGGCAAAGGAAAAATCGCGGACATTATTTTCACGGCTCAACTCGATCAGCGTTCCGAATCCGACTACGACTACACTTTGACGGTGAGCTTTCCCAATAAGGGCGACGGCATACAAACATTTGATGCTCCTTTGAATGTAGGTAGTGAATTGAAATCTCCGCGATACGCACCAGTAGAGGGTTATCAGCCCAATTGGGTGCAAACCCGCAATCAACAGCCAGGGCAAATCGAACGAGGGAACTACGCGCTGGATGGCAACCGCAATTACTTCATCCGTGTTCGAACAGTATTGGATGAAAAGGGCAAAGTGAAGAGTGCTAACTACGGTAAGATTTACGGCGAGTTCATGAACTTCACCTACTACCTGAACCCGACGCCGAATGATCCGAACGTGGAATTTGATCCGATGCGCAATTTGCTGACGGGCTTGAAAGACAGCGAGAAAGTGCCTACGCCTTAAAAACCCCGATGCAGATTTCCTTTTCAATATTGAGGAGTTCCAGGCGCGCAGTGACCC
>JAOZVT010000952.1 GCA_025869455.1 Prosthecobacter sp. | reverse complement strand
TGACTTTGTGCAGGCGGATGTGGCCTGCCTTGCGGGTGGATTTGGCCGCGCTGTCACGGTGGGATTTGATTACAAACACCAGGCCGAGGCGTTGACAGAGATCCCTGAAAAACTCAAGGAGGATGTGCGTGCGACTCTGCTGGAAATGATGCGTGAAGAAGAGTTGGTGGATGTGATTGTGGAGTTTCAGGAAGCTGCCGCATCATCCCTAAACTTCGTGGTCGTGGGCGTCTTTACGGGCTCTCAAGCCACGAATTATGTGGGGCTACCGCGTGTGCTGCAACGGGCGGTTTTGGCCTCTGCCAATCGCCACGGTTGGGGCATTCCATTCCCGCAGATGGTGGTTCACCAAGCTGCGAATTAAACAGTCCAAGAAAAAAAGCCAGCCACCGGAAGGTGACTGGCCTTTTTAAATGAAAGGAAACGAGATTACTCGCTGACCTTGGCGCTGATGATGGTCACAGGCTCTGCTGGGACGTCACGCATGCCTGCTTTGACGGTGGTAGGGACGGCGGCGATCTGGTCCACCACTTCCATGCCTTTGGTCACTTTACCAAAAACACAGTAACCCCATCCGTCTTGACCAGGGTAGTCGAGGAAGGAGTTGTCCTTCAAGTTGATGAAGAACTGGCTGGAGGCACTGTGTGGGTTCGGTGTGCGGGCCATGGCGAGGCTGCCACGGACGTTTTTGAGGCCGTTTTTGGCTTCGTTTTGGATCGGGGCTTCGGTTTCCTTCTGCTTCATGTCGGCACTGAAGCCACCGCCTTGGATCATGAATTCAGGGATCACGCGGTGAAAAATGAGACCATCATAATGGCCTTTCTTCACATATTTGACAAAATTAGCGACAGAGCCGGGAGCTTTGGCTGCGTCGAGTTCGATTTCGATGGAACCTTTGTTGGTTTCCATCACAATTTTAACGGGTTTGGTTTCGCTCACAGGGGTCTCTTGGGCTTGGGTTAAACCGGTCGAGCCGACAAACGTGACTGCGAGGGCGGCAAGAAGCGGAAGATTAAGTTTCATAGGGTTGGAATACGAATGAGGCATGGAGAAAGTGCTTTTGCAAAGGGGAATATGCAGGGACTGCAAATGGCAATACGGAGAAAGTGTGAGACTTTTTGAATAATGCGTCTCTTCAGACGTCTCATTTTCAGCCATGAATATCAAACTTCTCTCCCTAGCGGGGGCAGCTCTCTGCGGGGTTTCCCTCAGTTCTTGTATGACTTATGACCCGTACGCCTACGATGCGGGGCCTGTGCCTGTGGGTAGTGTCGGTTATGTGGAGTCTTACCCTGCTTATCGTGGTTATGGGTATTCTCCCGCTTACTCAAGCCTGTCCTTTTTTGGCCTGGGTGGCTATGGATACGGACGTCACTATTATGATCACGACCACCACCATCACAGTGGGTCTAATTATTACCGCCCGACATCGGCTAGCCGGAAATATGCTTCTCAGGTGGCTAGGCCCAGTTCATTCCGTGGTTCCTCATCTGGTAGCTCGAGTCCTTTGACCCCTAGCATTTCCCCACCGCGCCAGCTTACACGTCCTTCTTCCAGCAGTTCTTCGCGCAGCAGCAGTCCCTCGCGTTCTTATACGGCACCAAGGTCAGCTCCACGGAGTGAAGCGCGTCCGGCACCAAGCGGGCGTTCTTCTTCGTCTTCATCTGCTAGAACAACGACGGCCTCTATTGACCGTCGTCGTTCACGTTGATCTGCCGATCTTCGTTTGATATCTCGTCTGGCCCGGCTTTCTCAGAAGTATTTTTTCGAGAATAGAAGCCGGGCCATTTGCTGGTTGCGATCTAGCAGCGCTTTGAGCTGCTGCTGGTGCGAATAGATCTGGGACTGCTGAGCTGGGTACTGGGCTTTCAAAATTTCACATTGGGCATCCAATTGCTCAATGGCAATCTTGAGTTCCTTGAGCTTACGGCTTTCGTCAGGCGTGATGCGGCTTTCGTAGATGGTGTGGTAAAGAATGTCGGTTTCGCGTGTCAGGTAGCTCACCGCGTTTGGTAGGGAGCTAGGTCCGCCAATGAGTGCGCCCGTGTTTTGGTCCACTTGAGGGATCTTGGGCAGTAACTTATCTGGGCGTTGAGGGATGACTGATTGAGGCTCATTGGGCAGGCCTCCTTCTCTTGCATCAATGATTTGTGGGGTGATGAAGAGCATTAGATTTTTGTGATTCTTGCTCTTGCTGTCGTATTTGAAGGCTTTCCCAAGGATGGGTATGCTGTGGAGAAAAGGGACGCCAGCTTTGCCCTCCGTTTCGCGGGCTTCATCCAGACCACCCACGGCGACGGTGTAGCCTGAATTGACCTCGACGGGAGCATTGTAAACACGTGAAGAGGCGACGGGGTAGGGGTTGCCATTGATGACGGCGGTGCTGATGATGCTGGAGACTGTGACGGCCATGTTCAGCAGGATCTTGTCATTATCCATGCGCTTGGGAAGGATGTTCAGCACTGTCCCGATTGGTAGGTAAGCAATCGAAGACGTCGTCGTGGCACCTGCTCCCACCGTGGCAGAGGCAGTGCCATCCAGTACAGGCTGGTTCACCACGCTGCGGAAGGAAACTTCACTGTTATTCAGTGTGACCATGCGTGGGTAGGAGGTCATCTGGGTGTCTTCATCCCGAAGCAGGGCGCGTAACTTCACATTGATGTCTTGAGAACTCAGAATTCCCAGGGAGGGCCAGCCTAGGGCACCGCCAGCCGCGTTCAGATTGGTCGTACTAAGGAGATTGGACAAATCTGCCCGGTAGCCGCCATTGGTTGCAACGTTGCTGTATTCCACATTAACCGTCTGGTTACCTGTGGTAGAATCCACCTCAGTGGTCACTTGATCCACTTGGCGGAAGTTTCCGGTGTCAAAAGTGCCTGTCCAATCAATCCCAAATTCTCTTTTGGGGTCACGTGTGGTTTCCACAAATTTGACTTCGATGGCGATCAGTGTCTGGGGTTTATCTGCGGCTTCCAGATACCCTTCCACCCACAGGTGCTGAAGCCTTGTCGCCACGATGTAGAGGGTATTGGAGTCAGATTTCCAGATGACTTTGGGTTTGCGAAAGTTACTCAGCTCGTTGGAGTTCATGGCTTTTGTGGGATCTCCCCCCCCTGCTAAAGAACTTGCTAGATCTGAGGTTCCCGTGGCTTGATTGCTGTTTTCTTGTTCTTCTGTCGGCAGACTCAGCAAGGAGCGGATATCATTGATGATCTCACTGCGCCTCACAGAAAACGTCTCTTGATTGCCTTGTAGATTTACGCCGCCTGATGAACTGCCACTGGTGCCGCCAACGGGAGTCAGGCTCAATCCTGAACCTGTATTCACACGGTCCACTTTTTCGAGGGAGTTGTGGAGGATCTGGTAAGATTTACCAATGAGTTCTTTGTCATCCGCTGGGCGGATGTACCAAATGCCGTTGTCTGGGATGATGGCCAATTGATTGGCTTTGCAGAGGGTCTCTAGTACACGGAATGGGCTGGAACGGATGGAAAAAGTGACCTGCTGGGAACCTTCAGGGCTGTCGTTGGGCAGAGAAAAAAAGGAAATCCCGGCATCTGTCGCTAAAAAACGCAGGACGTCTGAGAGGATGGCATTTGAGAAATCATATTGCTGGGGCGCGGCATCTCTCAGCTTTTGGGATTCCGCCTCATATTGAGCCGAGGAGTAGTTGAAGCCAGGGCTGCCAATCTGCGCTTCAACGGTGGGAAGGGCAAAGCAGGC
>JAOZVT010000951.1 GCA_025869455.1 Prosthecobacter sp. | reverse complement strand
AGTAAGCCCTGGTAGCCGCACGATCCAGCAGTCCAAAACACTGCCCCTCTCCCTCGGGAGAGGCTTGGGAGAGGGGGAACTTTGTGATTGGCTAGATATCTGACCAATGTCTATCTTTTCAAAGTAAGCCCTGGTAGCCGCACGATCCAGCAGTCCAAAACACTGCCCCTCTCCCTCAGGGAGAGGCCAGGGTGAGGGGTGCTTGGTGGTTACGAGTTGGAGTGCAGGCTTAGTGATGACAGCTTGCCCCCAATCCCTCCTACCCTCATCCTCACCCACACTTTTTGTGACTCCTTGCGTAGCATCGTGGATGCAGGCACGTTTACTCATCATGTCCTTGTTTTCCTTCGTCCTTTCCTCAGCCCGGCATTACTGGCGCGGACACCTCGGTCTTCTGCTCGGGGCCTTCCTGGCCTCCGCCATTTTGAGCGGCTCCTTGCTAGTGGGAGATTCCGTCCGCGCTAGCCTCCGTCGCGTGGCTGAGCTGCGCTTGGGAAAGATCCAGTCCGGTGTCCTTGGTGGCGACCGCTGGTTCACCGAGGGATTGGCTGAAAAATCCGCCACCGTGCCCGCCATCATGGCCATCGGCTCCACGGCCAGTTCCAATGGTCAAGTGCGCGTCAATGGCACCCAGGTGCTCGGCGTCGGCCCCTGCTTCTGGAAACTCAGCACCAGTGGCAAAGTCATCGAACTCGCCCAGGGCCAGATCGCCCTGAATGAACCCCTCGCTCGCAAACTGGAAGCCAAGCTGGGCGATACCGTCCTCGTCCGCCTGGAGCGCCCCAGCGCCATCTCGCGCGATGCCCCTCTCTCGGGCAGCACCAATGAAGATGTCTCCCTGCGTCGCACCGTCGGAGCCATCGTCAGCGCAGAAGACTTCGGGGCCTTCCAGCTCATCGCCTCCCAGGTCTCTCCCGACTCCGTTTTTGTCCCCTTGGCCGACCTCCAGACACAGATCGAAATGGAGGGTAAGATCAATGTCCTGCTCGCTTCTTCCACCGCCTTTGCCACGGACAGCAGCGCGCTGGAGAAAGCCAAATCACTGCCTGACTTTGCGCTCAAGCTCAATCCCGTCACCGCCCCACGCAAGGAATGGGAAATCAGCACGGAGCGCGTTTTCATGGACCGCTCCCTCGCTAGCACGCTGCTCAAACGGGAAGGCAGCTACGGTGTCCTCACCTATCTGGTGAATGGCGTCACCTCCGCCAAAGGCGCGACCCCCTACTCCATGGTCACTGCCACAGATACACTTAAAGTTAGGCCATCTGAGATCATCATCACCCAATGGCTGGCCGAAGATCATAACCTCGCCATCGGGGACAAGCTGGACATTCATTACTTCGTCGTCGGCATTGGTCGTGAGCTGAAGGAACAAACCGCCACTTTCACCGTCAGCGGCATCCTTCCCATGGATGATCCCAATGTCACCCGCGCCTGGACCCCTGATTTCCCCGGTGTCTCGGATGTGGACAACTGCCGCGACTGGGATCCCGGCATCCCCATGGATACCAAGAAGATCCGGGATAAGGACGAAAAATACTGGGACGACTACAAAGGTACGCCCAAAGGTTTCATCAGCCTCGAAGATGGTCAAAAACTATGGGCCAATCGCTTTGGCAATCTCACGGCCATCCGCTTTGCCGATTCCGGCCAAGATGCCGCTGCGCTGAAAACCGAGATCGCACAGGAACTGCGTCTCACAGACATTGGCCTAACGCCAAGTAACTTCAAAGGCGATGCCACCGCAGCCGCAAAGGGGAGCGTGGATTTCGGTGGCCTCTTCATCGGCCTCAGCATGTTCCTCATCGCCGCCGCGCTCATTTTTGCCGCCTTGCTCTTTCTCTTCACCCTGGAGCGTCGCGCCTCCCAGGTAGGGCTGCTTTTAGCCATGGGCTGGACCACGAAAATGGTACGGCGCTCTTTGTTAGGCGAGGCCGGAGTGCTTGCCATCATCGGGGCCATCCTCGGTGTCTTTGGTGGAGAGGTTTACACCAAGCTAGCGCTGAAGGGCCTCAGCGGTGCCTGGTCGGGTGCCTCTCAGGGCCTGCCTCTGATCTATGCAGGCAGCCTCACCACCAAGATCGGCGCCGGAGTCGGAGCCGTCATCGTCATGTTGATCACCCTCGCCTGGGTCAGCCGCAGCCTCTTCAAACAGCAGGCGCGTGACCTCCTCGGCTCCTGGAGCTCAGACGACATCGTCGCAGGGCAGGGGGGCAAGATGCCGCTTTGGAAAAAACTCCTCCCCATCGTCTGGCTCAGCGGAGCCATCGCCCTCATGGTCGCAGGCACTCAGGCTACCGGGGCAGAGGAAGTCTCCGGCATGTTCTTCGGCAGCGGCTTCCTGCTGCTCATGGCCGGACTCTCCTTGGCCAAACGCTTGATGCAAAGATCGTTAGGCGTGGCTCATTCCCTCTGGCAAATCGGCGTGCGCAATGTCACCCGCCGTCCATCCCGCAGCCTCGCCGTCATGGGCATGATGGCTGGCGGCATCTTCCTAGTCACCGCCGTGAATGCCTTCCGCATGAGCGCCGGAGACGTCACCGCGCCCACCTCTGGCACGGGCGGATTTGCCCTCCTTGGCGAGTCCTCACTGCCTGTCTATGAAGACCTGAATACCACCGCTGGTCGGGATGCCTTCGGCTTGGATGAAGACATCATGAAAGGCGTCACCATCGTCCCCTTCCGCGTCCGTCAGGGAGATGACGCCAGTTGCTTGAATCTCAATCGCGCCCAGAAACCCATGCTCGTCGGCGTGGACCCCGCCAAGCTCGAAGGCCGCTTCAGCTTTGCAGGCAAGGGTAGCTGGGCAGGCCTCTCGCAACCGCTGGAGGCCATCGCAGATCAGGCCACCGCCATGTGGGGCCTCGGCCTCGGTGTCGGGGACACACTGGATTATCAAAACGACTCCGGCACGACCATGCCCGTGAAGCTCAATGCCATGCTCGCAGGCTCCGTGCTCCAGGGAAAAATGATCATCAGTGAGCAGGCCTTTCTCAGCGCCTATCCAGACGTCGCCGGTTACCGCTTCTTCCTCATGGATGCGCCTGCCGAAAAAATCGCCGAAGTCAGCGCCCACCTCACCCGTCAGCTCCAGCCACGCGGCCTCGCCATTGAGCCTGCTAAAGACCGCCTCGAAACCTTCCTCAGCGTGCAGAACACCTACATCGGCATCTTCACCGTCCTCGGTGGTTTAGGCGTCTTGTTAGGCACCGCCGGACTCGGCATCCTCGTCGCCCGTCACGTCCTGGAGCGCCGGGGCGAACTCGGCCTCATGCAGGCCGTCGGTTTCCAGGCCGGAGCCCTCCGCCGCCTCGTATTAGGAGAGCACGTCGTCCTCCTCATCGCCGGAGTTTTGTTAGGCGTCTTCAGCGCCATCCTCGCCGTCTGGCCCAGCCTCCAACAAGGCGGCAACAGCCTCCCCATCACCTTCCTAGCCACCCTCATCCTCGGCATCATCCTCTTCGGCATCCTCATCTGCTGGATCGCCGTCTCCAGCGCCGTCCGGGGCAAGCTCATTGATTCCATCCGGCGGGAATAATCGCCGTACTCCCTAGCTCCAGTTTTTGCTCGATGAGCCATCGCTACTCCCTGCTTCGATTGTCATCCCCCGGTCCACGACGGATTGGTGTGATTCGAAAGTGCTACAATGGCTACTTGCTCATCATCATGCTACTGTCATTTCCAGCCTTCATAGCTCTAATCGGTTACTCGCTCTGGGAACACTATGAACT
>JAOZVT010000950.1 GCA_025869455.1 Prosthecobacter sp. | reverse complement strand
ACCATAACCGTCAGTGGTGAGTCCCATGACTTCTATTTTGACATCGGAAAACCATCTTCAATAGCAGCCGTGCCGGCCCAACCTTAATCGTCGAAGACCACACTTTTATAACCCTGAACTGGTGCTAAACGGTCCATCACTCCGGCAAATCCTGGTCCTTGGTCTCTGGCAGAAAGGCCAGAAAAACCAGTCCTAACAGGAAGAAGAACCCTAGATAGGTAATGGCCCAGCGGAGGTCAAAAGCCGACTTCATGGAGGCAGACAACCAAATCAAAACAGGAGCAGCCATGATGCGTCCTGTGTTAAAACAAAAACCTGCTCCGGTGGCGCGCAAATGCGTGGGAAATAGTTCTGGAAAATACACGGCATAACCTGCGTGGATGCCCTGCGCAAAAAAACCGAAGATCGGCAGCAGGCACAGCAAGAGTCCGTAACTCATGAAGTATGAGGGCAGCCAGCAAATGATCGGCGTCATGATCAGTGCGGCCAAATGCATGACGGTGAAAGTCCGGCGGCGGCCCCAACGAACGCTCAGCGGCCCAAAAGCCAGCATGCCGACTCCTGCTCCCGCCGTCTGAATGAATCCGAAAGCGATCTTGGATTTCTGCGCCCAATCGGGATCTCCCAATCGCTTCAACAAATCTGCGGCGATGTCCTGCCCAGCCACGACGACACCCCAAAAAGTAGCTAGGCCAACCATGGCCAGCAAGGCCCCCAAGATAGCTCGTGCACGCCAGCGAGCATTTCCCAGTAACTCCATATAACTGCCCATACGCTCAGGCTTCGTCTGCTTCGCCTGTTTCCATGAATCAGGTTCTTTGATGCTGATGCGCACCCACAAGACAAGCAACGCTGGCACCACGCCCATGAGATAAGCCGTGCGCCATTGCGTGCCAACAAACAAACCCGCCGCCGCTGCCAACCACAATCCTGCCACGCTGGTCGCATGAAAAATCCCGCTGGCACGCTCACGGGCTTGTTTGGGAAAAACCTCGGCCACCAAGGCTGCTCCCACGGCCCATTCTCCGCCGACTCCCATGGCCACCAAGAAGCGCAACGCGCCAACATGCCAAATCTCTGTCGCAAATGCCGTCATCCCAGAAAAAATGGAATAACAAAGAATGGTCAAAGCCATGACCGGATTTCTCCCCCACTTATCCGCTAATGAACTGAAGATCCATCCACCAAGTGTGCCGCCGATCAAAAAGATACCGAGAAATCTCTCTCCCCACATTTTCACAGAAGGATCATCACTCGCCACCTTGAGAAGGTCAGGCAGCATGTCTGCGCGAGTGATGTTGTAGAGCTGGCCTTCAAAGGCATCAAAAATCCACCCGAGGGATGCGACAATGAGGACGAGCCACTGATAGCGCGTGACGCCCGAATACCATTTAGAGGAGGAAGCAGTCATGGAAGATCAAACCAGCACGTTTCACTCTACACAGGAAGCGTCGTCCCTGGAATGGCTACGGGATACCAGCCATCCGCATCAGGTTTCACGGGAGGTTCTGTCGCCCACGTAATATCATCTGGTACCAGGATGTCTTGGGAATTCATGGCCTGATCCCAAGTGATCACTTGCCCAGTGTAAGTGGCCATACGGCCCATCACTCCCATCAGGGTACTGTAGGCTGCATATTCAGCATCAATGCGAAGCTTGCCTGTGCGGATGTTTTCAAAAAAGGCATCATGTTCCAACTGATAGGGATCCTCTTTGATGCGGCTGCGTTTGCCGCCTGGGAGTCCACCATTGATGGTAAACTTGCCACCATTGCCCAGATCAGCCGCGCCTTTCGTTCCATGAAAGTGCTCACTTACTGTGCGTGCACATTTGCCACCGATTTGGCAGCATTGACTGAGGATGCGCATGCCATTTTCATACTCAAACTCCACCGTGTGATGATCAAAGATCGTGCCATTCTCCCGTGCCCGACGCACCTCACGCCCGCCCTGCCCTACGGCACGGATAGGCATGACACCTTTCATCACCCAATTTGCCACATCCAGGTTATGGCAATGCTGTTCCAAAATGTGATCTCCTGACATCCAGGTGAAGAAGTACCAGTTCCGAATCTGATAGTGAAGCTCACTCTCTCCTGGTTCGCGAGGAAACCCAGGACGCGAGGTGCCATTCCAGTACACACGACCATAGACAAGGTCTCCTATTTCACCGTCATGAATGCGCTGGATCATGTCCATGTAGCCTGGATCATATCGACGCTGGAAACCGACGCAGACATTGAGCTTCTTTTCTTTGGCCACTTGAGCCGCCGCGAGCACGCGTCGGACACCTGCTGCATCTGTGGCCACAGGCTTTTCCATGAAGACATGTTTCCCAGCCTTAATCGCCTGCTCAAACAAAAACGGACGCGGCCCAGGCGGTGTGGTGATGAGGACTACGTCAGCAAGATCAAAGGCTTTTTTATAGTCTTGAAAATCTGTGAAGACCTGATCTGGAGGCACCTCAATCTGGCCTTCATGTTTCTGCTTTAAGATGTCCAAAGCCGCTTGGGCTTTACCTTCCAGAGGGTCCACCAGCGCCACCAGTTTGACTGTCGAACCCGCACTCAATGCCTGGTTGCAGGCACCTGTCCCACGCCCACCACAGCCGATCAATGCAATCTTAATATCTCCATCAGACGGAGCCGCAAAAGCATGTGTGGCCGCTGAAACCGCAGCGGCAGAAGTGGCGGCGAGAAAGGTGCGGCGCGTGGTCATAGGATTGGTTAGGCTAAAATTTCAGCATGTCACCGACTGGCAGAGGCTTCTTCTGGCGTATGGATTCTTCAGCCACTAGGCACAGACCAGCGGACCACAAGCCATCCATGCCAGTGGCAATCGGAGCCTTACCCGTGCGCACCATGTCCACGCATTGAGCGATTTCTTCGCGTAACTCGAAGACTTCCCCGCTGTGTTTTTCAATCTTCACCTCTTCGAGGTTCTCCCCATCGAAAACCTTGAGGAAGTAACTCGGTTCCAAGGTGCGGTCCAGAGCCCCACTCCAGCCTGCCCATAGCGCCCCTTTCGTACCGCTGACTTTCACCGTTTGATGGTGCTCAAAAGCAGCGAGCGTCTGCGATACCACGGCGTAGCTGCCATTGGCATACTTAAACATGGCACTGAAGTTATCAAAAAGATCCGGGCGCTGCGGATCGCGTGAGTTGCCATAGGCATAAAGCTCCACGGGATCTCCACTGCCTTCCAAATACCAGCGTGCGAGATCAAAGAAATGAATGGGTTCCTCCAACACCCAACTGCCCACGCGGCTTTGATCATAACGCCAACCGCTGGCCCCCAGGCGATAAGGTTTGCGCAGCAATTCCACCAACACGTATTGAGGCTCCCCAATGGTGCCGCGTTGGATGATCTTTTTGATCTCGCCCCATTGCGATGAAAGACGCAGTTCATGACCCACGGCCAGATGAACGCCATGTTCTTTCGCAGCGGCGACGATGGCTTTGCAATCTTCAAGATTGATCGCCATGGGCTTTTCTAAAAGCACATGCCTACCCCGACTCATGGCCGCGATCGCAATCTCACGATGTGTGTGGCTCGGTGTGGCGATGTCAATGATATCAAACTCCGCTTGGCTGATCATCTCCTGAGCATCTGCAAAGATCAAGGCTTCAGGATAAAGTGCCTGAGCCTCCGCGCGGGAAGCCTCTGTAGGAGCTGTAATCGCGATTAACTTAGCCTCTGGATTACCCGCAATGGACTGAGCATGAAGTTTCCCC
>JAOZVT010000949.1 GCA_025869455.1 Prosthecobacter sp. | reverse complement strand
CCAAGAGTTTCCTCACCCAACGTTCGGAGGGTAAACCTCATGAGTTGATGTCGGAAATGATGAAGGGATTTGCTCGTAATTCAGACGCAGTGGGTTTTCGAGATAAATGGTGGGCGCGAGGCGGGGACCATTACACTGGCCGCTTTTATGCAGATAATTCAGGCAATATCACCGGCACGGAGGTTTTGACCACAGGCCTTCAACGGCTGCACACCAGCCCCATTGAGTTTTTTACCAGTGACCCCGAGTTTTTTGATTTTGTTATCACCACATTACGCTTTCCTTAAACCTATGAATTCCCCAGCCAAACCTTACGCTAAAGTTCGCCTATTAAAAAACGGTATATATTTTTTTGATGGACAGGACTGGACACGAGAAATTAGGAGGGATGAAGTCCCTCACCAAACTGAGTTATACGACGGAATCTTGGAACGCCTAAATTCCGATTGGGCGCATAACCAGATTTACAGCAGCTTCATAGGCTTTCGAGCCAAAATGAATCGGATGCTGGATGCAGCAGGCTTTCCTGAAGGGTGTTGGAAGCTTGAGGAAATACATATACCTCCTTATCCGCCAGCAGAGCCGGGGCTTATTTATTGAAGGCTGAGAGGATTGGTTTTGAGGTATCATTTGTTAGTCTATCAATGATTGATAGGTCGTTCTTCAGTAGTTGTTGAACATGGGACTCTCCTGCGGCGGAATTTGCCGCAGGGGAGGGTATGATGCTTGGAGGAGGTCAAGGGGTAGCAGCCTGGCAGATTCATGAAGATGCCATATCGACATTTGAACTGGTGATGAGTATTTTAGGAGACACAAAATGATGACATTCCAACTGACCAACGACAAAGGCGAAGTGGTATTGGCCGCTGAAAGTGATGCTACCTGGAACACGATCGGCACCACACGCTATACTGTAGGTGACATGTTGATGTTAGGGTGGAATCTGACAGAAAAATACAAACCTAAAGCTTCCCTCATATTCACTCAATCAAGAGGTTGCATGATACATAGCTTTTTCCAGTCGGCCGCTCATCACTATAAGCTCAAGTATTCGGGATCACCGAGTGAAGGAATCACCGACGTGGTGCGTTTGCCTGGGGATCCTGATCCGAATTGGCGGCCTATGCGGCCTGTGCATACAGGAAAGGTTTTCCCGGATGAGTTAGGCCCCAATGCGATGAAGCGCCCATCCAAGGAGCGGGTGTTCATCCTGGAAACCAAGGATGGGCGGGAGGTGTTGCGGGCCACATTGGGCATGGGCCGCAGGCACGAGCTGGTGGAGGTCATGTATGAAGGTGACACCAGTGTGATCCTCTGGAGTGGCAGCCCAGCGCAGCCCTGCTGGGTTTACACTTTCTTCAAGGATGCATACCATTTTGGAGGATTGAACTTCCCAACTCTCGATAAGGATGACGAACCCTACGCGACGAAGCTGCCGCCCGGCTGGAGCATGGAGTATGTGGATGAGTGAACCATCCAAGCCTACCTTGGATAAAAAGTAGTCTCCTATGAGTGCTCCCATTGGTTACTTAAAAGCCGAACTATACGGCTTACCCTTTACCTTCAATGGAAATGATTGGACCTGCCCAGAAATTCCAGAGGAATTGAAAATATTCCTGGATTACACAGTCAGTACTCTTCATTCAGAACTAAGCAGGCGTGGCATTCACTACCACACCCCACTTGGCATCCGTGCAGAAATGATGCTTGAATACTCGTTGGGGCCCAGTGATGGCTGGAATTGGAAGATTGTGGAAGAACGTCCCAGCCCGGACTGGGACAAGCCCTTGCCTCCTGGATGGATTGATTGAGGCGGTAACAGTCAGGGCGCGGCTTGCCGCAGGTGAATGCACCTCCGGTTAGGCCGCCAGATGCCCCACCACCCCTCTGGCAGGGCACCGCGCGGCATGGAGACTACGCAGAGGTGTTATCGCGCAATCCGAATGGTACCTTTCAGGTGCGCCTGAATGGGGTGAAGCGGATGGGCTTGGTTTGGGACGGACGATGCGGACGAGACGTCGGCGCTCCCAGTAAGGCTTGGTCGCTCGAGGATGGGTGAGCTTTCGAGATGCACCCTGGTCAGTTGGGGCGCAACGGGCCTACTTGGTGCAGGCGGTAGCGAGGCTGAAGGAGGAGCTCGATGGCAGGTGGACGTGCTAGCGAATCACAAAATGAATTTCTGAAAATGTATCGGGTGATTTGCTGTGGGTAGGCTTGGTCTTGGCCTACGCAAGGAGCGTGGTCAATGGGTGTGACTAGCACTGAACGACGCGGGTGCCGGCGATGAGGTCGTGAATGCAGCGGCGTTCTTGACCAAAGATGGCGCAGATGTCCACAAGGCCGTAAAGGGGAATGACTGCGATGAGTTGATTGACCACGATGCGTAGGAGGAAGGCTTTGACGAAGCCTGGGTTGTTGTCGTTTTCGTGGTTGGCGATGCGGATACCCAGGATCTTTTTGCCCAAGGTTTGACCTTTGGTGCTGAGCAGGATGATGTTGTAAAGCGCTAGGCCAAAGAGAATGAGACAGCCGAGTCCGATCAGGACTAGGCCTAAAGTGCTGGGTTCTGATGTGTCACTTGGCTGATCAAGCATGCCTGCAGCCAGCATTAAAGGAAAACATGCGACTATCATGATGCCTAAATCCGCTAAGAAGGCTCCGAAGCGCTGGCCGAGTGTGGCGAGGTTGGCCCGGCCCAGATAATTCACGGGCATGGCGAGATTCGCGGAGGGCGGTGCGTAGGGATTGGCGGCGGCATTCGCGGAGAGATTGCCGGAGGGTGGCGCGTAGGGACTGGTGGAGGCGGTGGGGATGCTGGGGGGGTTGGTTGTTTGGCAGGGTTTGGCCCAGGGGTTGCCAGTTGCTCATGCCTTCTTTCCAGCAAAGGTCAGCAGGGCTGAGTTCGCCACGTTGGAGACGGCTGCGGATGTCTTCTTCAGTGAGTTGGCCCAGTTGCTGTCCTTGACGGGAGATGTGGTAGGTCATGATGCGTGTTTTGGAGTTAAAAGTCTGCGGGTTTTGCCTATGCCGGGAAATGGGCGGGGCGTCAAGCAATGGCTGCCTGTCAGGGGCGCTCGGGAGGTGGCATGGACTTGCGAGCTTCTTTGGGCGGCCTGTTAGGGGGTTTTCATCAGCGGGTGCAAAGTTTGCTTTTCTAAGCCCGTGTCTGGTCTCATGATGGCGCATGGCTTCACCCCAGGATGCAAAGTCGGCGCGTGCTCGCCTTTATAAATTGATGGCTCTGCTGCTGCTGACGGTGGGCCTTTTTTACTGGGGGAATTCGCAGAGGCCGAAGGCGAAGGCGGCTCCGGCTGGCGTGGAGCGCGGAGACTCTTCTCCGCCATCTTACTGATGGCGGCGCAGCCGCGAAGATCCTTGTTTGAGGCAGGGGCTTTGCGAGAGATAAGAAGACCGCAGAGAAGTCTTTATTCCTGGCCTTTCTCTGCGGTCTTCTTATCTCTCGCGGTGTAAAATCTGGTGGACGATGCGAGTTGGGGCGGACGAATTGCGGGCAGGTGCGCAGCCGCGAAGCGAATGCCCACATCACTTGGCGCTGACCACCTGCTGGCGCAGGAAGCGACGGAGGGGCGCTTTGCGAGAAACGATTGTTGGTTAGGGGCGGACGAAGCCGACGAGACGTCGGCGCTCCCAGTAAGGGCTTGGTAGCTCGCGGGTGAGAGAGCTTTCGAGGTGCACACAAGCCAGTTGGGGCCCAACTGGCCTACTTCGCAGGC
>JAOZVT010000948.1 GCA_025869455.1 Prosthecobacter sp. | reverse complement strand
ATCGCGCTGATCGTCAGTGAAGAAAGTGGTGCGCTGTCCCTGGCTTACCGAGGCAAGCTGGAGCATGATCTGGAGCCTGATGAACTGCGCAAACGCCTGAATGATTTGCTGACCTACGGCAATGCAGACTCTGAACCTTCAACGGAGGAGCCTACTCGTGAGCTGGGATCAATTTAAAAGCCTCATCACCCGCAACTGGCGGGAAAAACTCGTGGCCCTCCTTTTGGCCTGCCTGTTTTGGTACATGATTAAGAGCCAGATTAGTGGCGGACCACGCTACGCAGAGCCTCTGCCGCCGCTCCGGGCGGTGTGATGGGACGCAGCCCGGCTTTGACACAGGGCCAGTCCTGCGTTAAACCGCGCGCTCTATGTCTGAAAAGCGTCAATTCTTCGGTACCGACGGTGTGCGTGCGGTGGCCAACCGTCATCCCATGACTCCTGAGTTCGTCTTGCGTCTGGGCCAGGCCTCTGCGCGAGTGCTGGGAAACAAAGCTGAAGGAGGTGAACGCCCACGCTGCATCATCGGCCGGGATACCCGTGCTTCTGGGGAAATGCTGGAAGCGGCCCTGATCGCCGGCTTGAACTCTGCTGGCGTGGATGTGGTGCTGGCAGGCATGGTGCCGACCCCTGCCGTGGCCATGCTGGCCGCCGAAACGGGCGCTAACTTTGGCGTGATCGTCAGTGCCTCACACAATCCGTTCCAAGACAACGGCATCAAGTTTGTCCATGGCAACGGACGCAAACTCAATGACGCTACGGAAATCGCCATTGAGAAAATCTTGCTGGGCAACAGTGAAGAAGCCGCCCGCCCAGAAGGTCGTGGCATTGGCCGCGTGAGCCGCATGGCCGACAGCGTGCAGCGCTACGTCGCTCATGCCGTCGCCAGCATGGGCGGAGTCCGCCTGGATGGCATGCGCGTGGCGCTGGACAATGCCCACGGGGCATCCTCTTACACCAGTGCTCTGGCGCTGGAGGAGTTAGGCGCGGATGTACAGGTGTTTCATAGCGAGCCCGATGGCTTCAACATCAATGAAGCCTGCGGCTGCACCCACAGCGAGGAGTTGGAGCGGCTCGTCCGTCAATCTCAGGCCATCGCAGGCATCGCCCATGATGGAGATGCTGACCGCATCGCCCTTTGTGATGAAGAAGCCATTGCCCTGGATGGAGATGAACTCATGGCCATCGCGGCAGAGTCCATGCTGCGCAAAGGCACCTTGAAGCAAAATACGTTAGCCGTCACCATCATGAGCAACTATGGCTTGGACGATCTTGTCTCCCGCCTGGGAGGCCGAGTGGTCCGCACCAATGTGGGAGATCGCTACGTCTTGGAAGAAATGCAGGGCCGGGGACTCAACCTCGGCGGTGAGCAAAGCGGCCACATCATCTTTGGTGACTGGGCCACCACGGGAGACGGCTTGATCGCCGGGCTTCAGGTCCTGAAGATCATGAAGGAAACTGGCGAGCCTCTCAGCCAGTTGCGCAAATGCTTGAAGAAATTCCCACAAAGCTCACGGAACCTGCGGGTGCGCACCAAGCCACCCGTGGCCGAGCTGGTGGAAGCACAGAAAATCATCAAAGAAACCGAGAAGAAACTCGGAGACTATGGACGCGTGCTGCTGCGTTACTCCGGCACCGAGTCCCTGATCCGTCTGCTGATCGAAGGTCGGGATGTGGAATACCTGGAAGCTCAGGCGGATAAGATCGCTTCTTCCATCCTCGCACAAATTGGTTAGGCCGCTCTTTCGGCTGAAGCGGTGGACTCAAAACGAGCCCGCTATGACCTAACCACACGTACTATTCAGCCTGGGCTGTTTTCTTCAGCTCAGGCATGTCCAGCGTCTCTGTGGTGGTCAGGATGGACTGCATCAGTTCATCCGCATTGATCAGCTTAAAGTCTCCTGTGACTTTCAGGAAATCCGTGACCCGAAAGGAAGTGGAGGGGGAGGTGGATTTGGCCACTCGGCTGTTTTGCATCAGCATCGGCCCGCCATGGAGCAGGGCCTCTTTGGTGGTGATGGTGGCTTCATCGCACAAGGCCGTGGCACGATCATCCAGCGCCATTTCCAGAAAGACATGGCCTTTGGCCTTCACCTTCAGAGGGTTGCCTTCACGATCTTTTTTCAGGACTTCCACCGTATCCCCCACGACACGGAAAACAGGCCCCACCTCCGCATGTTGAGGGCTGATCGCCTTGGCCTCCTCATACTTCATTTCCAGAAGGGACCACTCCATGGCGCTGACCTTCACAAACGGAGCTTCGGCATCTGGTGCTTCCTGGGCAGCAGCCTCAGAGATTTGGGCCTCGACCGCAGCCACCTCATCGGTTTCCGTGGGAGTGGTGCAACTGCTCAGGAAACCCACGCTGCCCAGCAGGAGGCACAGGTGGCGGGGAACTAGCCCTTTCATGAAGTGAGAGAAGGTCTTGGCCATGGCGAGAATCATTGTATCAAAGAAACGCTGTAAAATCGAGAAAGTGTCGGCTCCATGCAAAATGACAGGGAGAGGGCGCGAGTCTCACTACTTCAGAGGCAGGCCGTGGCGTTGCCAGAAGCTTTGCAAATCCGCTTGAGAACCATTGAAAACATTTCGCTCCACTGGGCGGTCCAAAAGGCCAAAGTAAGGGCTAAAGCGCCAAGGGCCGTGGTTATACACCTTCGGGCGGGAGCGTCCTCCTTCCCAGTCCACGCCTCCGTATTGCCAGAGCGTCCAGTCAGACCAGACTCGGTATTGATTCACCAGCCCTTTGGGATGCCCTGGCGCAGGGAATTGCGGACCCGCCCCGCTTTCATGCGAGTAAAGGGCCAGCCAGTAGGGCATGCGACGCAATTTAGCCTTCGTGGCTGCATCCGCCCCTCCCAGGAGGATTTTCAAATGCGCGCTGTTTTCCAAATACGCGACCGGAACCACTCCCGTGCGGGCTTCCACCCGATCCATGAACCGCGTGATGTCAGACAGGCGGGAGTTCGCATCGAAGTCCCCACACAATAGCAGGGAGGACGCATTCCAGGAGCGGCTGCGTGCTAGCGACTGCGCCCGGGCAATGAACTGATCCGCCTGAGCCACCGCATCCACATGCGTCTGGAGCCGATAATAAACGCCCACCAGCATCCCCGCACGGTCTGCCGCCGCCAGGAAGTTAGCGCATTTGGTATCCAGATTTCCTCCTTTGCCCGCCCGGGCAATGAGGCCGCTGGCACCACTGGCACGCAGCGCAGAGACATCGTGTTCGCTGTAGGCCCGGCCCTCCCGCTGCCGTTCCTTGGGATCATAAGCAGAGACATTGATGATCTGCGGCAGCCCCTGGGCCGAAGGTGGCCGACTGCCCTCCGTGCTCCCAGGACGCGGCGTAGCGCAATGAGCTAAAACGAGGACGAGAGGCAGCAGAAAAAGTCGTTTCATAGGCAGGTCAGGACCCACCCAGCGTCAAGGAAAGTCAGCCACTGCGCAAGGTGACGTTTTGAGGTTGTACCTCGGTCTATCTCCGATGTGATAGGCGGCACTGACACCCTTCATCCGCCCTGCTAAAGCGACTCCCGAAAAGAATTTCGAGAGTCGCTATTTTTTGGAGAATCATACGCTTATGAAACTCTTGACCCAAGTGAACTACTTCTTCTGCATGAGTGCCTTGGCTTTGTCTGCGGTCAGACCCATGACAGGCAGATCGTAGTCCAGCGTGTCTCCGTTTGGG
>JAOZVT010000947.1 GCA_025869455.1 Prosthecobacter sp. | reverse complement strand
TGGAGTTACGGCCTGAGTTGGGGTGCAACCTGTGAAACACTGAAACGCATGAAACACAAAACGCGTTTCATGTCATGATGCGGAACGTGGCCGGGGAAAGTACTCCCGAGCTTGAGCTCGCCCTAGCACCGCTATTTCATCTCCATGATTGAGATGCGAAGATTCGCTCCCCACCGCTCCCTAAAAGGCTGGTGGCTTTGAGGAAAGAGGCCACCAGGGGTCCTGCAATGTCGCGGAAATGCGGGTGAACTCGCGTTGCGCAAAGTTGGGCTGAAATTCATAACGGAATCCGTGCGTCAGCGGATAGACCTTGTGGCCTATCTCATAGTCCGTAGAGATTTCGACATCTCTGGCCGCATTGATCTTGGCCCGGAAAGACCAGGTGATCAGATCGGGACTTGTCTCTAAGATGATTTCAGTTCCATGCTGCAACTGAGAGGGTTGCAAGAAGAGATTGTAACTCGAATACTCCTCAATTTTTGTTAGGTTGGGCAGCCGTGATGTCTCAAAAACATGCGGGTCTCCATTCAAGAGAAATTCGATGATGTTGCTGTCTGCATCTCCATCTGGATTCGCATTGGGTCCGCTGATCAGTGGGTCAGCTCGTTCGGCTTCTGAGAAATGCTGATTTAACCAAACCTCCCAAGGAGCAGGGGTGTAAACCAGATTCAGGTTCAGGTCATCCTGCACTTCCAGGCCAAAGTGACCTCGGGCACGATCATTGAGCCAGCCAGTAACCTCCACACGAATGTTATTGAGTTGGGGATTGGCAATAAAATGAACGCCCGTCAAAACCAGTGGGAATGTCCAAGGCACCAAGGGGTCAAAAGAGGGCAAGGGGCCAGGTGTGCCAGGCTCACTCTGGGTCTTTAGGGCGATGATAAAAGGCTCTTCTGGCGTCGCATCAACAGACAACGTACCCAGGGTTCGGATCTGATCCAGGCCAGGGACCTCATCAACGAGCAGAGGCAAGAAAGGATCTCGCACAGCTACTTCCCAGCGTCCCCCTTTGCCCCAAGAAAACCCCATGCCATTGGGGGGGAAGTACACACCGGAGGAATCCACTGTGAGAGTGTTACTTTCGCTTTCTACTGTGAGCATCGCCTGAGTTAACTGGCCGTCCCCCTCGACCCTAGCATTTGGAGATTGGTAAGTGACATGACCGCTAAAACCACTGCCGCCGCCCCCGCCACCCCCGACATAATAACCAAATTCAGAAACGATGAGCCCCGCACTGCATGTCGCACCAAAGGTAGGGCACTCAATAGGGTGCCCATTTGGACCAATGTAGGTTCCATAAGGCGGGTACTCATTTTTGATGTAAAGGATGTGGCCATTGCTATCGAGGATGTAGGCCAGCCCTGGGGTATCGGTGAAGTAGTACCCACCAAGATTCAGGGTACCACTTCCCTGCAACGTGGATTCATCTTCCATCACCACATGTTCTAAAACGACGGTCATTTCCCCCTCTTCTTCAAGGCTAAGCGTGCCGCCGCCTTCCACGGTCATTTCTTCAAAGAGGTAAACTTCTCCATCGGTGATCGTCACTGTGCCTTGATCATGCACAATGACATCATCCTCAATCACCACGTTTCCGCCTTCCACCTTAAGCTCACCGTCAACCTCCACCTGGGTCGTTTCATCTCCCACGATGGAGCCTCCATCAAACATCCAAGTGCCACCTGAGTGAACAATGGTATCCGCATCGTCCTCCAATTCAATTGTGCCTCCAGTAACTTCCAGCATGCCATAAGTATGCAATTCACCACCCTCCACTAAAATCGTGCCGGAAGTGATTTCAAGTGTACCACCGACTTGGATCGTGACAGTGCCTGCCACGTGAACTTCTCCTGAGCCCAAAACCAAAGTGCCGCCTGTGATCTCGATGGTTCCGGTTGTGGTACAATGCGTTTCATCTGTGACGGTCAGGGTTCCACCTGTGAGGGTGAGCTTACCTTTCACATCCAAAAAGGCCACCGTTGCTGTCCCCGCATCAAAGACAACCGAACCGGAATGAGCGATGTACACGCCATCTCCCGCTGTGGGGGCACGTGGACTCCAATTGGCCGGCTCTGACCACAAACCATCTGGTCCTCCGATCCAGGTAATTTTGGGGAAGGGTGTTCGCGTGGCCAATGCCACACCTGTGGGTGAGTCGGCAAAGCTGATGGACGGCTGACCATCAGGTGCAAAAGCCAGTGAGCTGAAGACCCCCAAGGATCCATCATTGGTCACCGTGATGATTTGCCAAGCTGCGCCATCGAACTCGGCATACTTGAGCGCAGAATTCGTGGTGTCGTAATAGCTGATGGCTGGCTGACCTTCTTGGTTATACGCCAAGGAAGCATCCGTGCCCAAGATGGCCGTAGCGTCCACCGTTTCTAGCTGCCAAACCGCTCCGTCATAGCGCGCAAATTTCAGCGTGCCATTCGTCTGATCATGATAGGCGATGGTTGGCTGCCCATTGGTAGCATAGGCCAGCGAGGCATAACGGCCCACATTGCCAACCGTATCTACGGGCGAGAGGGTCCAAGTCCCAGCAGAGCGGCTCACAAACTCCAGATCCTGTGCCCCGCTATCATAGTAAGCAATGGTCGGCTCTCCCGCTGGATTGTAGGCGAGAGAGGCAAAGGTGCCGATTAAACCAGCGACAGGAACATTGGTGATGACCCAACTGGCCCCGTTAAACTCTGCCAACTTTAAATCGTTATTGGTAACAGCTTCATAGGCAATGGTGGGATTACCTGAGCCATTGAAAACCAGGGAGGTATGAGTGCCCACATTGTTGGTGGCATCTATCGTTTCCTTGACCCAATCGGTACCATTGAAACGTGCAAACTTGAGATCGTCATTGGTGTCATCATAGTAACTCACGGCAGGGTGTCCATCCGGGCCAAATGCCAATGAACTATGCGCTCCAACATTGGTGCCCGAATCGACGGTGGTGAGAATCCAAACCGTGCCGTTGTAACGAGCCACCACCAAACTCTGGGCTGAGATATCCCTGAAGCTAACGGCAGGATAACCCTCAGGATCAAAGGCCAAACTGGTATCCAGAGGGCTGGCGGTACTGATTGATTCCACCGTCCAGTCAGGATGCGGGGCGGCATTCAATGAGAGGGTCATTGAAAAGACCCCAAAGAAAGCAAGCAGTCGCAAAGTCATGTTGCATTTAACTTATGAAATCCGTCGCCGCAAATAGCAAAGCCCTTCGTCATTCCCGCTCCGCTAGGCTCGGCCGTTGCGGCGCATAACGACAAGTGCATCTCCAGGCATGAGCATGGCCGTGGGATTCGGGTTCATGTCTGTGCCGCCTTCTTTGCGCAGAATGGCCACCACCATCAGGCGGCCTAAAGCCTCCTTCTCCACGGCTGAAACGCTCTTGTGCAGCCAAGGGGAAGCGGGTCCGATTTCGACTTCCTCCATGTCCAAACCTAGCTCGCTGAGATGATGCTCAAACTCCACGCTGGATTGTGTTTTGCCGCCTAACAACTCACGTGCATTCGGGTGGAGGATCAAGTGGGCGATGCGGTCTGCCCCGATGTGCGCAGGTAGCACCACACGATTGGCACCTGCTTGCAAGAGCTTACGTTCCGTGGAGGGCACTTCACCACGGGCGATGATCTGGATATCGTGGTTCATGTTCAGTGCGCTCAGGGTGATGAAGCCTTTTGACGCATCTTTGGGTAAAACGGTGGCTAAGACCTTGGCACGGGCAATGCCTGCTGCGCGGAGT
>JAOZVT010000946.1 GCA_025869455.1 Prosthecobacter sp. | reverse complement strand
CTAAATGCATTAGACCCCAGCATGGGGCATTCGTTTCGAATTAAGAAAAAGCGATTTAGAACAAAGTCGGGATTCTTGACCGGGATAAATGTCCTCAACTCGAAGGTTGCGGTTTTTCATGAGCGCGCCTTCTTGCGCGCCCCGTATGAGCAGTGATCAGCGTAAAGCATTTCCCTTTTCCGAATTTGAGCCGAAGTGGCAGGCAGAGTGGGAGGCCAAGCAGGCCTTCCGCACGCCGAACCCTGGTGATTCGGATTTTGACGCCACGAAACCAAAGTATTTCGTGCTCGATATGTTCCCGTATCCTAGCGGCGCAGGTCTGCATGTAGGCCATCCTGAAGGCTACACGGCCACGGATATCATTGGTCGCTACAAGAAGATGACGGGCCACAACGTACTGCACCCTATGGGGTGGGATGCTTTTGGTCTGCCTGCGGAGCAATACGCTATCAAGACAGGGCAGCATCCACGCGTGACGACGGAGCAGAATATCGAAGGCTTCCGTGGTCAGCTGAAGCGTCTGGGTTTTGCCTATGACTGGAGCCGCGAGGTGAACACGACGGATCCGGGTTACTTCAAGTGGACTCAGTGGATATTTACGAAGCTGTACAACAGCTATGTGAATGAGGCGGGCAAGGCTGCGCCTATTAGCGAACTGGAAGCGCAGGGCCTGAGCCGCGCGGAGATAGACGCACGCCGCTTAGCCTATGTCAGTGAGGCTCCGGTGAACTGGTGCCCTGGTCTGGGCACGGTGCTGGCGAATGAAGAGGTGGTGGATGGCAAGAGTGAGGTGGGTGGCTTCCCGGTGGAGCGCCGCCCCATGCGCCAATGGATGCTGCGCATCACGGCCTTTGCCCAGCGCTTGATCGATGAACTGGATGGTTTGGACTGGCCTGAAAGCATCCGTTTGCTGCAACGCAACTGGATCGGCCGCAGTGAAGGTGCTGAGGTGAAGTTCAGCCTCGCTGACAGTGACCACACCATCACCGTTTTCACCACGCGTCCTGACACGATGTTCGGGGCGACTTACATGGTCATCGCACCAGAGCATCCGCTGGTGGACAGCATCACGACGGCCGAACAAAAAGCAGAGGTGGAAGCTTATCAAAAGAGTGTGGCCTCCAAGTCTGATCTGGAGCGCACGGAACTGGCCAAGGACAAGACGGGTGTCTTCACGGGTGGCTTTGCCATCAATCCGGTCAATGACGAGAAGATCCCTGTGTGGATCGCCGACTACGTGATGATGGGCTACGGTACCGGAGCCATCATGGCGGTGCCTGCGCATGATGAGCGTGACTGGGAATTTGCGACGAAGTTTCACCTGCCAATCCGTGAAGTGGTGGCTGCTGCGCCGAAGCTGGATGGTGACGGCGGTTCCGTTTGTGAGATGGAGCCTGCGGCTTGTTTTGCCAATGAAGGTTATGCGGTGAACTCCGGTTTCCTGAATGGCATGGCGACGCAAGGAGCCAAGAAGAAGATGGCCACTTGGCTGGAAGAAAAAGGCCTGGGCAAAGGTACGGTGAACTTTAAGCTGCGTGACTGGCTGTTCAGCCGTCAGCGGTATTGGGGTGAGCCGTTCCCGATTGTCTGGGAAGATGGTCAACACCGCAGCATTCCTGAAACGGAACTGCCTTTGCTGCCGCCGACGCTGGAGGATTTCAAGCCGACCGGAACGCCGCTGCCGCCATTGTCTAAAGCTCCAGACTGGGTGCAGTATTCTGAAACTGCCACGCGCGAGCTGAATACGATGCCGCAGTGGGCGGGGTCATGCTGGTATTACCTGCGTTATTGCGATGCGCAAAACAGTGAGCGTTTTGTCGGTGAAGCCGCTGAGAAGTACTGGATGGGCGGAGGTAAGCCCGGTGGTGTGGACCTGTATGTCGGCGGTACGGAGCACGCGGTGCTGCACCTGCTGTATGCACGTTTCTGGCACAAGGTCTTGTTTGACCTGGGCTATGTCAGCACGCCTGAACCTTTCCAGAAACTGGTGAACCAGGGACTGATCATGGGGGAAGACGGACAGAAGATGTCGAAGTCCCGTGGCAATGTGGTGAACCCGGATGACGTCGTTAAAGAATACGGTGCCGATTCACTGCGCCTGTATGAAATGTTCATGGGTCCGCTGGAGCAGGTGAAACCCTGGAGCATGAAGGGTGTGGAAGGTGTGTATCGCTTCCTGGCCCGCGTGTGGCGTCTGGTGATGGAGCAGAATGCGGAAGGGGAGTGGAGTGTGTCTGCTGCCCTGCAAGATGTGCCTGCGGATAAGCAGGTGACGAAGGTACTGCATGAGACCATCAAGAAATGCGGTGAGGACATCGAGAAGCTGAGCTTCAACACGGCCATCGCCCAAATGATGGTGTGCACGAATGCCTTTACGGCAGCGGCTGTGAAGCCAGCCTCCGCTATCGCGACTTTCTTGAAGGTGCTGGGGCCGTTTGCTCCGCATTTGGCAGAAGAGCTGAAGTCACGAATCGCTAGCAAGTTCCCTGCTTTGGCCGTGAAAGGATTCCTCAGTGATGAGTCCTGGCCTGAGTATGACCCGGCGGCCTTGATCGAAGATGAAGTCGAGATCGTCTTCCAGGTGAATGGGAAGCTGCGGGACAAGGCCCGCGTGGCGATTCAAGCCAGCAAAGAGGAGATCGAAAAGATCGCCCTAGCGAGCCCGCGCGTGCAGGAGTTCATGGAAGGCAAACCGATCAAGAAGTTGATCGTGGTTCCAGGGAAACTGGTGAACATTGTGGTCTGATTCAGGAGCACAAACGGCTACGCTGTGGGGTTAGCTCCTCACAGGCGCGGCAGTGGCCCGGAGTGCGGTGACAGAGAGGCAAGATGCAAGTCTTCTTGCCTCGTCGGCACCGCTCTCGTCGGAGGGAGTGAGGTGTTGCCGTCTCTTCATCATCGGAGGATTCTTTTCCATGTGAGGTCGTGCCCTCAACGCGGCATCACTTCTCCGAGCGAGGCTGCCAGTTAATAAGGTCATCTCTCGTGCGCAAAAGCGGTGTGGCGCTAACGCTTCCCACCGCACTCCGGGACGCTCCGCGCGTTTGCGGATCTACACAGACTGCGAGGCTGTAAGGTGATACATCTACCTTGAGTTTGAGTCTAGAAATGGTGCCCACATAGCTGGAGTGGGAGGATCTTCTTTTGGATAGCAGAAGCGATGTTTTCAGGCTTCATCTGATCTTCATGGATCAGATAGTGGTCGGGCCGGCGAGATTCGAACTCACGACCTCTTGCACCCCATGCAAGCGTTCTACCAGGCTGAACTACGGCCCGACCTTTTAGCGGAGCTTTTCAGGGCTCGGCTGGGGATGGAGATGATGGCGTTTGCCATTTGGTTTTGCAACTGAGATGTTTCAAAGAATTGGAGTTTATCCCGAACTCCGCGATTGATCACGGCCAGCGGCTGCAAATCCTGGCCTCATTCGGCAAGGTGCCTGTCGGTCCAGTATTTTAAATACAGTCCCGCAGTCTCGCGCTGAATCGCGGAATCCGGGTTTATTCATTCAGGCATCCATGAATCCATGTATTTGTAACCTGTTTTATCTTGAGAAAAATCCTATCTTCAGGCAAGGTCGCGAATGACCATCCTGCCGGATTCGGATAAGAGTGTTGATTGGGGCCGTAAAGGATCCCAGATGATCCTGACGCTGGCTTGCCTGATGATCGTCATCGCAGGAATGCGGGAAGCGGCTGGGGTTTTGGTTCCCATGGTCTATGCGTTTTTCTTGGCCGTCTTGAGTTTTCCTTTATTGCGCTGGCTGACCAAGCACC
>JAOZVT010000945.1 GCA_025869455.1 Prosthecobacter sp. | reverse complement strand
AGTGGAAACCGCACTCACCGCTATCCGGGAGGCGGCTTTCCCTGTGCGAAACATTGATCTCATCTACGGAGTGGAGGGGCAGGACTGGTCATCTTGGCGACTTTCCCTGGAATCAGCACTGAGATATGGACCCGAAGAGATCTTTCTCTATCCGCTCTATGTGCGTCCGCTGACAGGATTGGGGAGAAAGGACAAACGTCCCACGGATGGTCGCGAGGAACTTTACCGCCGTGGCCGCGACTGGCTGATTGAACATGGCTACAAACAAGTATCCATGCGTTTATTCCAGTCTCCCCGCCATCCAGGATCATGCAATATCCATTACTGCTGCCAGGAAGATGGTATGGTCGGTCTAGGAGCAGGGGCACGATCTTACACGCGGGAATTGCACTACTCCACGGAGTGGGCCGTAGGCCGGAGTGGCGTGAATGAAATCCTAGAACACTTCACGAGCCTCACAAGTCAAGCCCATGCACAGGCCTCCCATGGCGCGTGGCTGAATGACGAGGAGCAACGAAGGCGTTACGTTATTAAGAGCCTGCTCCGCGCTGATGGGCTGGACCTAGCCGCCTATTACTCACGCTTCCTTTCGAGTCCCATGACAGATTTCCCAGAGCTTGAGGAAATGCTGGAGTGTAATGCTGCCCGACAGACCAAAACGCATCTACTACCGACAATGCGCGGCTTAGAGTGGAGCGATGTGATCGGTCCTTGGCTTTATTCGGCACAGACCAAAGACGCTATCAAAGCCTTTGAAATCCGATGAATGCAGCACTTTCCGCCCCTAGCAATCGCTGGTTTATTTTATATCGAGGCCCTTTGTCTAGCTGCAACTATGCATGCGGTTACTGTCCCTTTGCCAAGACTAAAAATACCCGTGCCGAGTTGGATTACGATGCGGCTTGCTTGAGTCGATTCACCGATTGGGTGGCCACTCGAAGTGAGCAAATTGGCATCCTTTTTACACCGTGGGGTGAGGCGATGCACCATCTCCATTATCAAGAAGCGATGCGCCGACTGAGCCATCTCCCAAATGTCTGGCGTGTGGCTGCACAAACCAATCTATCCTTTGCACCGGATAAGCTGCAAGACTGTCATCGAGATTCCACCGCGCTATGGACGACTTATCATCCGACCGAAACAACAATCCCTCGCTTTATCGCGAAGAGCCTCAGCCTGAGCGAGATAGGGATCCGTCACAGCGTAGGGGTGGTGGGCAGAAAAGAAGCATTTGAAGACATTCGCTCCTTACGGGCAAAGCTGCCGCCAGAGATCTATCTCTGGATCAATGCTTGGAAACGAGAGGTGGATTACTATAACCATGAAGAAATGGCGGAGTTACGAGACATTGATCCCTACTTTGATTTCAATGCCCATCCACACCCGAGTTTAGGCCTTGCCTGCCGCAGTGGGCACCTAGCCTTCACCGTAGATGGGCAGGGTGATATGAGACGCTGTCATTTCATCAAAGACATAATCTCCAATATCTATGAGCCCGGTTTCGAAAATGCCCTTCGACCACGAACCTGCTCCATCTCACAATGCCGCTGCCACATTGGTTATGTGCACCTCAACCATTTGAAGATGGATACTATTTTTGGAGAAAGTCTTCTAGAGCGCATCCCCACAAAATGGGAAATGCCTTAAAAGTTACAGTTTCCTATTTCCCAAAGCTTTCATGCAGGATAAAATCTGAACCATGTTTGGCAGACTTTTTTCCCGGCCCAAGGCGATCCAAAAGACTTGGCGCCAAGGTGATGTGTTCATTGTTGCAACCAGTACGTTACCAGATGGCCTTAAACCGCGTCCACCCGTACTCGCAGAAGGTGAAGTAACGGGACATGCACACCGACTCAAGACGGGGGCGCAGGCTCAGGTGCTGGGCAATAATGTCGGTGATCTCTTCCTCGATGTTACAGGACCCGATGCCACGATCATGCATGAAGAACATGGCCCTGTGACCATGCCACGCGGAAACTATATCGTGCGCATCCAGCGTGAATATCATCCCAAAGAAATCCGCCGAGTCATTGATTGAATCCAACGCATGAAAGCCAAGAAGGATGTCTATGACCTAACCTCTCTTATCAAGAGTGGTAATGCCCCTGCGAAAGTGAAAGCCACCGTACTGAACCTCTCCGAAATAAAGGATGCTGGCCACCTCCCCCTAGAAATCGAATGTCATACGTTGATTTGGAAAGACTCTCCTCTCATTGAGCTTCCTGCCTGTATTCGTGTGAGCCATAAGCTAGACCTCAGCGGCTCCACTCTTTTAGAACATCTTCCAAAAGGCCTCCGTGTTTCCGTTCTTACATTAACAGGATGCACCCGACTCACGGCACTGCCTGAAGATCTGCATGTTGATTTTCTTACTCTCGATGGCTGTACATCCCTGAGAGATTGGCCGGACAGTGCGCAAGTCCGCATCGGAGCAGTTTCGGCAAGGGGATGTACTTCGCTTGAACGATTGCCTACAACCCTTGGCCCACTGACTACCTTAAACTTGCGTGATTGTGTTAAAATAGACCAAGTTCCTCCTGGGGTTCAGGCACGTGCCTGGATTGATATTGGAGGTACTCGTATTGATAGCCTGCCTGAGTCTCTCCATAAAATTAGCCTCCGCTGGCGCGGCGTGAGAGTGACACCCCAGATTGCCTTTTTCCCGGAAACGCTAAAATCAACAGATGTTTTAGCCGAAGCCAATTCCGAAGTTCGCCGAGTCATGATCGAACGAATCGGATTCGAACGATTCTTACAGGAATCCAATGCAAGTGTGCTTCATGAGGATACCGATCCAGGTGGACCACGGCAACTACTGAGAGTCGAATTGCAGAATGACGAACCTCTGGTCTGTGTCTCCGTTCGATGTCCTTCCACAAGCAGGCATTACCTCATCCGAGTTCCGCCCCAAATGGAGACATGCCATCAGGCTGTGGCATGGACTGCAGGTTTCGACAATCCAGACGATTATGTCCCGATTGTAGAAACTTGATTCCGCTCCATTATCTTAGCAATCTCCCAATCGTAAGTGCTCCGATCCTGATGCCTGATTGAAGGCAAAAGATCGCCAAAGGCATTCACCTCTAAGATGTATGGGCGGAGCTTGTGAGAATCTAAAAGTACATCCACACCACCATAAAGCGATCGTGGGAAACAGGCCATCGCTCGCTCAGCCTCCTCACACATAGCACCAAAAACAGTCTTGCCTAGATGGTCACGCAGTTCATCGGCTGAAGCTCTTAACGCACCGAATTGTAGATTCGTAAATGGACCTTCGGCCAGTCTAGCTACCACATGCCGCGCTCGACCATCGATAACTACAATCCGCACATCGAAACGTCTCCCACACCAGCCCGCCTTTGGTATCCACGCCTCTACCGTAACGCGATGACGGCTTGCTGTATCCACCAAGGTGCGAATTTCGCGCAAGTCTTGATAGCGAGTGACTGCACGCCAGTTGTACAGTGTCACGCCAGTTGGCCCGAGACTCAGCTTTGCCGTGGAAAATGCCTGTATCCGTCCTGCGGAGCGTTCCAATGCAATGGTCCCTGAGGCCGACGAACCGTGACAGAGCTTTAGGAAAACACGGTTTTGCCCAGCAACATCCATTCGAGCGATCAAGTCATCCAAACCAGTGATCACACCAAGAGTCCTTGGCACGGACACGCCATTTGCTTCCAAAAGAGCTTGGCAAGCAGATTTGTCGCACATCACCGCAATGTCTTCTGGATGTTGCATCCAGCACACATGGCCTT
>JAOZVT010000944.1 GCA_025869455.1 Prosthecobacter sp. | reverse complement strand
ATGCGGCTTTTAGGCACAAACTGGGTTTGGCCGCCCATGCTGCGGACGATGAGGATGTCACCATCGGCCAAAATCATGCCGTCAATTTTGATGCCGTCTTTGGTGACGATCTGGGTGCCTTCGAATCCATGGGCGATGTCTTTGCTCGGCTCAATGATGGCTTGGGCAATGATATCGGTCGGCTGGCTGAGTCCCCAACCTTGCAGGCTTGGCCCAAATTCGACTCCTTGATTATTGATCTGATGGCACATGGTGCAGCGGACGACCAAGGAGGAACCATTTTTCGGGTCACCTTTGAGAGCGAGAGCTTCTTCCAGCTTCACTTGGCTAGGTGTGGCTGGTGGAGTCTCGATAGAGATGAGTTTGGCGGCGTCGGGATCAAAGATGCCTTTGGCTTTGAGTTCGGCGGCAATGTTGTATCCGGCCCAGTCATTGGTGCTGCGGTTGATCAGCCACCACATGGCGTCTGCGTGGATGGGTGAATCTTTCTCCTTTGCCGCATCTATCATGGCATGTGCTGCACTGACATCTTGAGTGAAGGCCAGGGTGTCGAGTGCCAATTTCCGCTGTTGTGCAGAAAGCTTGGCAGAAACGGCACGCGCTTTGACTTCTTCCACCGCTGCGGTGGGGTGGAGACGCCAAGTGATGTGGGCAAAGGCATCTGACCAATCAACGGGATTCGTGGCCTGATTTGCCTTTCTGAGCGCGGCCCAGATTTCAGCTTCTTTGCCAGTGCAACCAAGGCCCCAGGCTTCGAGGTAGGCGCGATCTTGACCGCTGTAACGCTTGGCCAGTTCTACCAGGATGTGTTGGCTTTGAGCCAGAGGAACCTCCCGCATGGCTACGGCGACTTCACGACGCACGGCAGCGGAGTTGTCTGCGGCCATGCTGTTGAGGAGGTCAATCAGATCACCACCTGCCGCACGCAGGGCGCGGAGGGCGACGAGGCGTTTGTTGGCGTCATCAGATTCCAACCAAGTGCGAACTTTCATGCTGCCTTTTTCGCCTAACTGAGCAAGCAACCAGACGGCGCGGGCGGCGATGTAGGGGTTCTTGTTGTCGAGAAGGGAAGCGACCGCTGGAATGGATTTTTCACCTGCTTCTTTCAACTTCACAAAGCCAGTATGGCGGATGTTATTGGCGGAGGATTGCAGCGCGGCGAGTTGGCCTTCCGGTGTTTCGAAGTCGATTTTTGGCTGTTTCGCTTTGAAGCCTTTCGGGGCGATTCGGTAAATGGTACCACTGCAGGTTTCATCGGTGTCTTGGTGACCCCCGGTGCGCTTGTCAAACCAGTCGCTGATGTAAATGGCGCCGTCAGCTCCTACACAGACGTCACTAGGACGGAAAAGCGTGTGGCGCTCATCAGACATGTTGTCTTTTCCACCCACAAAATCACTGCCTTTAAAGACACCCGTGGTGTTGGATGTGCAGAAGTCAAAACGCTCCAGCTTGAAGCCTGCGCCGTCTTGTTTGGGGAGGTAGCCGAAAACGACGTTGCGTCCAGTTTCGCAACTCAGCAGAAGACCTTTCCACTGGTCGCCCAGGGCTCCGTTTTCATAGTAGCACATGCCAGTCGGGGCACCGCCGCCATAGACATCGCCTGCCGGGATGATGCCAGGATCATCTTGGCGCCACTCAGCAACAGGAATGGTCTGCCCTGGGCGTTTGTCGGCACGCCATTGGCGTTTTCCATCAGGGGAGAAGAAGCCAAAGTTACCACCTTCGATAAGGTTGCTCACGCGGCATGCCGGTGGATCGTCGTTATCATTCAGAAACATCTCCCCGTAGGAGTTACGCACGCCTTCAAAGCTGTTGCGGTAATTGTAACCCAGGATGCGGGTATTGTGACCGCTGGGGTCAATGCTGGCAGTGAAGCCACCGACGTACACATGGCCATCATCACTTTTTTCACCTGTGTAGGGGTTGTTAAGGTATCCGCTGCCGATACGGAAGGTGGTGCCGCTCTTATCGCTAAATTTAGCACCGCAGTTGCCATTGCTGAAATACCAGCGGCCATCAGGTCCAGCATAGAGGGAGTGCAGGCTGTGGTCATGCTGAGGTTTTTCAAAACCTGTGAGGAAGACTTCACGCTTATCCACGGCGGGATCGAACTTGAGGTCACGATTCACGTCCGTGTACATGATCATGTTCGGCGTGTTGGAGACAATGATGACATTGTCAAACACAGCGACTCCGAGGGGGCACTCGAGTTCTTTTTCACGGACAAAGACGTGGGATTCATCGGCTCTGCCGTCTCCATCGGTGTCTTGGAGCACGCGGATGGCATCACCCTCACGGCTGCGGCCACTGTGGCGGCGGTAGTTGATGCCTTCAGCCACCCAAATGCGCCCAGCTTGGTCCACATCCATATTGGCGGGATTGAAGAGCATGGGTGAGGTGGCCCAGACTTTGATCTCCAAGCCCTCAGGCACTTTGAACATGCTGGTATCCAGATGCTCCGGCGTCACCTTTTCAGCCTCGAAGGCTGGGGTGGTGGGATCTGGGGTGAAGGTGGGGACACCAGCTTCGAATTCTTTTTCTTTTTTCGCGGGCTTGTCTGGTTTGGCCGCGAAAACGCTCACCGAAAATCCGGCGAGAATGGCTAGGGCTGTAATAGGGCGGAGCATTGGGGCGTAGGGAACGAGTGGTTTTAGCCGCATCTTACGCCGAGCATTACCTTCGTGGCCAGAAGGGAGTTTTTCACAAATCGAACTAAGTTATACACAAGTTGCTGTGATTGCATCGTGGATGGCTGCATCCATCTATGAAGAGACATGGCAGAATCTGTTTCCAACCTTGTCCAAGCTGCGGCAGCTCCGGGGGAGCTTCCTGCGAAAGCTGCGCCCAAATCCCAGAGCAATCCCTTTGGCCGCAAGCGCAATGAGATCCCGACAGCTGAGGAATTGTTGGCAAATATCAATCGTGCTCTGCCCTTCAGTGATGAGGCAGAGAAGGGGGTTATTTCGAGTCTTCTCCAAGATCCCAATGAGCGTCTAAGTGAAAGCCGTGTGACTCTGCCTGCGGCGGCCTTTTATCATGAGGCGAACCGTACGGTGTATGAAATGCTGCTGGAGTTCTATGATAAGAATTTACCAGTGGATCCCGTGATGGTCACCAATGCCTTGCGGGATAAAAACCTGCTGGAGCGTGTGGGGGGCCCTGCGGCGATCACGGAGATGTTTAGCTTTGTGCCGATTCCTTCGCACTACAGCTATTACAAAAAGATCGTTCAGGATAAGCACGTCCTGCGGCAAATGATCCACGCCTGTTCGCTGAATATTGATGCGGCGTATGAACATGGCCGCAGTGAATTGGATGCTGATATCAATACCCTCATTGACCACAGTGAGCAGCGTGTGCTGGCCGTGCGTGAAGCGACTCAGGGTAAGAGTGATGGGGTGAAGTCTCTTTCTGCCCACGTGGCGGAGGCGATTGATTCCATTCAATACATGCTGGAGCATCCGGGGCAGTTGCGCGGTCTTTCCACGGGATATAGCAAGCTGGACGGCATGAGCAGTGGCTTGCAGGGCGGGGAAATGTTCGTCATCGCCGCACGTCCTTCCATGGGGAAGACTTCTTTGGCCATGAACTTGGTGGAGCATGTGGCGGTGGATTGTGACAAAGCCTGCGCGGTCTTCAGTTTGGAAATGAGTGCGACTATGCTGGTCCGTCGTTTGCTCGTCTCACGTGCGCAGCTTTCCATGCAGGATCTTTCACGCGGCTTGATGTCACGTGCGCAGATGGAGGCTTTGTCCAAGGCCACGCGAGATCGGAA
>JAOZVT010000943.1 GCA_025869455.1 Prosthecobacter sp. | reverse complement strand
AGGCTTTGAGCCTCCTCAAGTCTTTCATCACGGAAGCCAAACCACCGAGGCTCGCAAAAAGGATGGGGTCTATGAAATCGTCTCCTTGGGGTTCGACAACAAACGCGAGGCTTATCCCGTAGAACGCGTCATTGGTCATGATCCACTGCGCCAATTTTTAGTGCAGGGTCAAAACGGGCGTCTGCATGCCATGGAGGCCTGTTTTGATCCCAAGAAAGGCGATTGGTTTGATGTCTATGGTGATGAAGATCGCAAGCCAGGCGAGTGGGGGCACTGGACGGGAAGGGGCATGGTGTGGAACCAGATGTGCGCGAGCTGTCATAACACCAGGGTGCGTAAAAATTACGATCAGAAGACGGACAGCTATCATACCAGCATGGCTGAACTGACCGTGAGCTGTGAGTCCTGCCACGGCCCCATGAAAAAACATGACGATTGGCAACGGCAGTTCAAAGGCAGTGGCCAAAAAGATCCAACTTTAGTGAAGTGGAGCCGCGATCAGCAGGTGGATAATTGTGCAGGCTGCCATGCCCGGCGTGGGGAGATCACTGGTGACTTTGTGCCAGGAGAGTCCTTTTGGGATCACTACCTGCTGACGATCACAGATCACACCGATACTTACTATCCAGATGGCCAGATACGCGACGAGGACTATGAGTTTGCCAGCTTCTTCAGCAGCCGCATGTATCATGCCGGAGTGCGCTGCATGGATTGTCATGACATGCATAGCATGAAGACGATTCTGCCAGGCAATCAGCTCTGCATGAGATGTCATACGGCAGGTGGTTTCCCGAATGCGCCCACCATCGTGCCTGCGATGCACACCTTTCATCAAGCTGAGAGTACGGGCAATCAGTGCATCAACTGCCACATGCCGCAGACCACTTACATGCAGCGGCATCCACGTCATGACCATGGATTCACCATCCCAGATCCATTGTTAACCAAACAATACGGCGTGCCAAATGCCTGCAACAAATGCCACACGGACCAAACCGTGGACTGGACACTGGCGGCGACTGAAAAGTGGTACGGTGAACGCATGAACCGTAAGACGCGGAGTCGCGCCATCACCATAGCCAAGGCGCGTGAAGGTAACCCTGAAGGGCGTGATGGTCTGCTGAAGCTGCTGGAGACCGATGAAATACCGCACTGGAAGGCCAGTGCTACCTTGCTGCTGGACCGATGGATGGCCGAACCACCTGTGCAACAAGCGGTGGCCAAGCAACTCCAGCATGAGCATCCCATGGTGCGTCAATCTGCGGCCCGAGTGATTGAGTCAGCCTTGCAAGATAGTAGCCTGCGCGCGGCAACGGAGAAGCTTCTGGAAGATCCTGTGCGCAGTGTGCGAGTGACGGCGGCTTGGTCCCTGCGTTCGACTTTGAATATGGACAGTGTGGCAGGCAAGGACTTGCAGCACATGCTGGAGCTGAACTCGGATCAGCCCAGCGGGCAAATGCAGTTAGGCCAGTTTTATTACGCGTTGCGGGATGTTCCCAATGCGATTCAGCACATGGAGAAGGCCATCAGTTGGGACCCAAATTCACCACCGTTTCACCATGACTTGGCTTTGCTCTACAGTGCCGCTGGGAATAATGCCAAGGTCATCGAAAAACTGCGGGATGCCATCAAACTGGCACCTAATGAAGGACAATTTCACTACGAGCTCGGTCTAGCGTTGAGTGAAACAGGTGACATGAATGCCACCATTGCCGCCTTGCAGGATTGTGTGCGAGTGACGCCCCAGTTTGCTCGGGCTTGGTATAATTTGGGGCTGGCCCTCAATGGTCAAGGACGCACGGCAGAAGCCATGGATGCGCTGCGCAAAGGGGAAGTGGCTGATCCATCTGACCCTGGCATCCCCTACGCCAGAGCCACAATTTTGGCCCAACTTGGGCAAAAACAGGAAGCCATTGCGGCCACTCAGAAGGCTTTGAGTATTAATCCTGGCTTCCATGAGGCACGTCAGTTGATGATCATGTTGAGTCGCTAAGGAGAGCAGAACTTTTTGTAAATTTGAATGCTGAAGGTTGCCCCGGATGGCTGGTCCCGTTAGACTGATGGAAATTCTTATATTTCATGGCAAGACGCGCACAATCTGGACTCAAGCCCACACATCTCATTGGACTACTCGTATTGCTGTCCGTCGGGCTTGGGATCGCCTACACATTGCTGACACGCACGTCTGATCCGATGACGGGAATTACGTCATTGAGCACGGAGGAGTATCTGGAGAGTTCCATCGCCCTGAGTGGGAATGTTTATAAAATCGAGGGCACGGTGGATGATCGCTTAGACAATTGGCGGGCTGTGGATGGGCGCTTATTCAGTGTGCAGGTTTCAGAAGCGGGTTCGTTTGTGCCCGTGTGGGTGCCCGCTGGGCTGGAAACAAATATTCAGCGCGGTCAACGTTACATTATGAAAGTGCGTGTTTTAGAAACCGGAGTTCTGGAAGTTTTGGAACTGCTCAAAGCCTAATTCCCCCATGAAGAAGTTGTTTTATACTCTCGTTTGCTTCGCTCCAGCTTGGTTGAATGCCCAGGTGTTGTCTCCTTCTGGAGGAGGGGCACCTCCTGCCGCACAGCCTTCGTCATCCAGTTCTTCATCGGGCGGAGGAGGAGGTGGTGGTCAAAGCCAAGGTTCTGTTTTTGGGGATGTGCTGCCTCACATGGATTCAGGCAGTGAGACCGTGACTTGGGATGGTAAGATGTGGAATTTGAACAACAACCGCGTCGCTCGGGCTAAGTTCGAAATCTATCTCGCCACGCCTGAGGCGAAGAGTGAAGAAGATCAAGCTTATCGGGATCTGATGGCTGAAATCACCAAGCTGCTGGCACCGACGCGTAGTGGTGGGCCTGATGTTTCGAGGGCTTTTGCTTTGTTGCCTGAGGCCGGGGCTTTCCCAATTGATGGCGGGCTTTGCAATACCATTGCTAACGGTGTGTGGGATATTTGGCTGGCTCAGCGAAAGGTGAACAATCTGCGTCTGGCCAATGATGCTATGTTGAAGCGCCGGAGAGATCTGGAATGGAACACGGAACGTGGAATGGAAGATGCGGGTAAGGTCAATACCGCTGATACAGGGAGTTCCAAGAAGGGCAATGGAGCACAACAACAAGCCCAGCAGAAGCAATCCACCGCCATGACGGTCGGACGAGTCTCCGGTTATATCAAAAGCATTGCGGAAATCGAGGCCCGGATGAAGCTCAATGAGACGGCCATTGGTTTGTCTGAAGTGACCAGCAAGACTCAATTTCAGGCGCTGATGGTACAGCTATTCATGCAGCGTCGGTTTGAACATGCCATCATCGCTTGCCGCATATACCCACACCTTTTCCGGGATGGTGACAGTGTGCTGCAACTGGATGATAATTCAGATCTGAAGAAGATGTTTTCTGCCACCACCGGCATGCCACCTACCGTGAGTCTGATTGACGGATTTTCTTCTGAGGCCATTCGGGGTGTGGATGAAGCTGTGGTGGCCTTTGAGCAGTTGGTTTTACGCCAGGATTATGACAGTGCGAGCAAGCGTCTGATGGAGGCTTATGCGGTGGGTGAATATCTCCCTCGTGTCCGCCGCTTGCCGATGGTGACCAAGCTGAAGGTGCTGGACTATGTGAGGGATGGCAATCAGCTCATCAATGCCTTAGAAATGCGTGACTTTGGACTCGCGGAAGAATTGGTGAAAAAGCTTCGGTTGTCATCCAGCGACTTTGATTACTCGAAGCCTCTGGCAGCCATTGAAACAGCGCGTACAC
>JAOZVT010000942.1 GCA_025869455.1 Prosthecobacter sp. | reverse complement strand
CCCAAAGGCAAACGCTTGGCAACAACCGAAATCGAGGCTCTAACACGCTGGGTCAATGAAGGTGCACCATGGCCAGACGGAGTGGATGCCGCCAAGGTCGTCGATAAACGCGACCACTGGTCCTTCAAACCCTTGGAGGCCAAAGCAGGCAGCATTGACTCTTTCATCACCGCAAAGCTGAAAGACACAGGCCTTACCCTTTCACCTGAAGCCTCTCCACGCACCTTGATCCGCCGTCTCTACATGGTGCTGCATGGGCTGCCGCCAACGCCGGAAGAAGTGGAAACCTTCGTGGCAGATAAAGATCCCAAAGCCTATGAAAAACTAGTGGATCGTTTGCTTGCCTCACCACGCTATGGCGAGCGCTGGGCACGGCACTGGCTGGATGTCATTGCCTTTGGTGAAACGCACGGGTTTGAAGTCAATACACCACGCCCCAATGCATGGCCTTATCGTGACTATGTCATCAATGCATTCAACCAGGACACGCCTTACCCACAGTTCATCATGGAGCAGCTCGCAGGAGATGCCATGGGTGTGGATGCAGCCACCGGATTCATTGTGGCCAATGCCGCACTCTTGCCTGGACAGATCGGCAAAGATGAAGAATCCAAAGCCAAAGCCCGGCAAGATGAATTGAACGACATGGTCAGCATCACCGGCGGAGCTTTCATGGGCCTCACCCTTCACTGCGCCCGCTGCCACGATCACAAATTTGATCCCGTTTCTCAGGCGGACTACTACGGCCTCCAGGCCATCTTTGCAGGTGTCAGACACGGCGAACGCCCGCTTAAAAAGGACGATAACAAATGGATGGAGGAAGACCCCTCCACGCTCCTCCCCCGTCTCAGTAAAGCCACTCACAAACTCATCCAGTTCGAGCCACTAGCTCAGTCAGGAATCCTCCGCTCTCCAGTCCATACTCATCGCAACGTGGATCGCTTCGCTCCCATCCTGACCCAAAAGTTACGCTTCACCATACTGGCCACCTCTGAAAACAATCGGTATGAACCCTGTCTCGATGAACTCGAAATCTACAACACCCAAGGCCAAAATTTAGCCCTCAAAAGCACAGGCTGCAAAGTCACCGCCTGCGAAAGTTGGAGCAGCAGCAGACATCGGCTTGAGCACCTCAATGATGGCCTTTATGGCAATGAGCGTAGCTGGATAAGCAAAACAAAGGGCCAAGGCTGGGTGCAAGTTGAGTTCCCAAAAACGGAATCTATCGAAGGCGTGGTCTGGGGCCGTGATCGGCTGGATAAATTCGCAGATCGCCTGCCTGTCGAATATCGCATTGAAGTCGCTCTAGCAGACGGAAGCTGGCAGCTCGTCAGCGATTCGAAATCTCGCAAGACTTACCCTGGATCAAAGGCCCGCCTGCAAATGCAGGAACCCACAGATACAACCAAAGTCGCCGCTTGGCATGATGCTAAAGGCGAAGTCAGCGCCCTGGAAAGCAAACTCAGCACCGCCGCCAATGGCCCCATGATCTACGCCGGCAAATTTGAGCAGCCAGGCCCCGCCTTTCGCCTGAATCGAGGCGACGTCACCCAACCGAAAGAGGAAGTCTCTCCGGGTGCGGTCACCGCCATTGGCACATCACTCTCCCTGCCCCGGGATCTGCCCGAGCAGCAGCGCCGCATCGCCCTAGCCAAATGGCTGGCCGATCCTCAAAATCCCCTGCCTGCCCGCGTGCTTGTTAACCGACTTTGGCAGCATCAGTTTGGCGAAGGCATTGTGAACACGCCCAATGACTTTGGTCGCAATGGAGCACTCCCGACTCACCCTGAGCTACTCTCCTGGCTAGCAGCAGAATTCATCCGCAGCGGCTGGAGCATCAAGCACATGCAAAAACTCATCGTCATGAGCCAGACTTGGCGGCAGAGCAGCACCCCACGCCCAGATGGATTGGCCGCCGATGCCCAGACCAAACTCCTCTGGCGCTACCCGCCGCGCCGCATGGAGGCAGAAGTACTGCATGACGCCATTCTCTCCGTTGCTGGCACTCTGGATCTCAAAATGGGTGGCCCTGGTTACAGCGCCTTTGCGCCTAACAATAATTACGTACGCGTCTATGATCCCAAGCTCGAGTTCGGTCCCACCGACTGGCGACGCATGATTTACATGACCAAAGTCCGCGTAGCCCAGGACTCCACCTTTGGCACCTTTGATTGCCCTGATGCGGGCCAGTCACAGCCCAAACGCCCACGCTCCACCACGGCCATTCAAGCCTTAAGTCTGTTCAATAGCGACTTCGTCAATCAGCAGGCCGAATTCCTTGCCACCCGGCTCACCCATGAAGCCGGGCAAGATCCCACTCAACAGATCCAACGCGCCTTTGCCCTAACCACGCAACGTCAGCCCACAGCGGCTGAAACAGGCGTCTGCGGCGCCCTCGTCAAAGAGCATGGACTCCCCGCCCTCTGCCGGGTGCTCCTGAATGCCAATGAATTTCTTTTTGTGCCATGAATCACCCCATCTCCACTCAGGGCCTTGGCCTGCTCAATCGCCGAAATTTCCTCTCCAGCGCCGCTGGACTCGGACTCGCAAGCTTATTGCCACAGAATAAGGCGCTGGCGACATCCACCGCCATCCGCCCTATCATTGAGCCACAGAATCCCCTGCGCGCTCGCACTGCCCATTTCCCACCCAAAGCCAAACGGGTGCTCGTCATGTTTTGTTCTGGGGCGGTCAGTCATCTCGATTCTTGGGATTGGAAACCGGAGCTCATGCGCATGGATGGCAAACCCATGCCGGGAGCCAAAGAAAACTTCCTGACCTTTCAGGGCGAAAACGGAAACTTGGTTAGGCCGCTCTACGACTTCAAACCACGCGGCCAAACAGGCAAAATGGTGTCTGATCTATTTCCTCACCTCGCCTCCATGACAGACGACCTAACGTTCATCCATTCGATGACCGCCAAATCGAACACTCACGGCCCGGCGGAAAACCAAATGAGCACCGGCTTCATCTTCGACGGCTTCCCCAGCCTCGGTTCATGGGTCAGCTACGCTCTCGGTTCTGAGGCCGAAAACCTCCCCGCCTACGTCGCCATTCCCGACCCACGCGGCGTACCCCAGGCAGGCGTCAACAATTGGGGCAATGGATTTCTCCCCGCCGTGTTTCAAGGCACCGCGTTTAACTCCAGCCGCCCGATCTACAATCTGGCACGCCCCACGAATGTCTCTGCCGCCAGCGACCTCGCCGCGCGCGACACCCTCAAGTTCCTCAACGAAAAACATCTCGAACAATTCCCTGGCGACACCGAACTAGCCGCACGCATCTCCAGCTACGAACTCGCCGCGCGGATGCAGCTCTCCGTCCCAGAAGTGAGTGACATCTCCAAAGAATCCACCACCACCCTCAAAGCCTATGGCGTGGACGACCCCAACCCCGTGAAAAGCGGCTTTGCCAAAAACTGCCTCCTCGCCCGCCGACTTCTGGAGCGTGGCGTCCGCTGTGTGAAACTCTACAACGGAGCCTACGCCATGGGGGAAGGCATCGGAAACTGGGATGGGCATAAGAAACTCAAAGAGCAGTATGACAAACACGCCCCCATCTTTGACCAACCCGCCGCCGCCTTGATCCGCGATCTGCGGCAGCGTGGTCTGCTGGAAGACACTCTCGTCGTCTGGTGTACCGAATTTGGCCGCATGCCCACCTTTCAAAAAGGGGCCAGCGGGCGCGATCATAACCCCCAAGGTTTCACCGTCTGGATGACAGGTGCCGGGGTCAAACCCGGTGTCAGCTACGGTGCTACCGATGATCTCGGTCACAAAGCCGTGGAAAACATCAC
>JAOZVT010000941.1 GCA_025869455.1 Prosthecobacter sp. | reverse complement strand
CGGATCCCAAAGCAGCGACAAAGCGCGGCCCAGCTATAGGATAATACGTCAAATAAGGCAGCAAATCCGGTGCCGCTGCATTGACCACTTGGACTCGATTGGCCAAAGGCGAAGTCAGAGCCAAAGTATCTTGCGTGGTCGAAAGCAAACGTCCCACCGCCACCCCAGTCACATTCGGAATGCCAGAATTTTGGGGCTGATTAAAAAGCAAACTGCCGTCTGCCTGCCGCACACCAATCGTGACGAGGCCCGTGACTTTGTCCACGATCACGGCATCGGCATCACCATCGCCATCCACATCCGCAGAGGCGGTGAAAAGCACGGGTGTTTCATGCACAAACTCTGCCCCACGGCCAAGACTGACCGTACACAGAATAACCAAAGGAATCAAAAAACAGTTCTTCATGGGATTTGAACAGTGTTGGTCGAAAGCACCTCTTGGATTTCGCCGCCTTCATTGAAGCGCACGAGCAAGTAGGCATAAGTGGCACCCGAGATCACAGGCTGCCGATCCAGCAGAAAAATCTCACCATGAACACCACCCACGATACCCGTGGTTTGGACATTGATGAAGGGGTCATGGATATAAGTAACTGGATCCGCTCCGGCAATGTCTTGCACATTTGCGATGGTTTCCATGAGAGGAGAAACCTGAGAGGTATCCCCTGAAATAAGGGCCAGATCCACCGCCGAGGTCACCTGCATCCGATACAAGACACAGGGGAAAAGACTCTCCTCCACCTCGCGATTCGTGCTCGCTGCGGCTGAACGATACAGCAGACTCTTGGGGTCCACATGCCCTTGCAGAGCATACTGTGGCAGCCCCGTTGGCCCCACTGCAGAGCCTTTGATCAAAGCGCTATTCGCTCCCAAATAGTCATATTCACCGATGCGGATGCCAACGCCTTGCCAGTCGTCCGAATTGACCAACTCGCTCAGATAGACCGCGCTGATCCGGCCATGAAAAGCACCCGCTGTTGCCGTGGCTGGTAGCTCACGCGGTGGCCACGGCACGGTCACTCCAGGCGTCACTTCGGAGGCGGACCACTTGAATGTCTGGAGGTTAGAAAAGCCACCCGCCATGCGTCCGCCCGCGTAGCTGCCCCGGTCCACAGCCCGCACAAACACATAATAATTCACCAGTGAGGCTACTGGAATGTCCACATAATACACGGCCCCATCCTCTTGCGTAGCCAGACCACCCACCAAACCGGTCTGATACACGCCGAAATCCTGCGTCGGAGAAGATTCATTCCGTGTCGGGCGAGTGACCGCCAGATTCTCACTGAGCAAGCTGTTCGCCCATGCATCCGCCGGAGCTCCTTGTTTCTTGGCGATCCAGAGCTCAAAGCGTTCCACCCCATAAGGCGCACAACTCCAGCGCAGACGCGCTTTGTTATTCGCCAAATGTTCCACTGGCAGCAGCATCGGCACCGGCAGAGATTTTTGAGACGTGGACCGAACTGGCCCCACCGCCACCAGGGGACTTGGCAGACCATTCACATCCTGGGTCTGTACAAAGTAACGAACATCCGCGCCCGTCACAGGCAACTCTCCATCACACCACTGCACCGGGTCCTCAGCATTGGCCAATTCACGGACATCGACCAAGGTCAACGGTCCGTCGTCCACCTGACGGTAGATTTTCATCTCCCGTGAATCAGGAGCCGCCTTCACATCCACACAGATCGGAGCCACGTCATCCGTCCCAGGTACCGTATTCACGTGAGTCGAACCACATTCGCCGCCAGCCTCCACCACACTGGTGATGAGCGTGGCGGTAAAAATGATCTGGAAACGCTGATCCTTCGCCTTCGCGGGTGCATTCACATTCGCGGGCACCCATTCCGTGACACGCCCACTGCGGGTGGCAGCCCGACAGTAAATCCCGACGGGCCAGTTATCCCGAGACAAACTCAGGAAGGCCAGTTGCGAATTCGTCCCTTGATCACCAAAATACACCCGCCCTACCGCTCCACTGATGAAGGCAAGACTCGTATCCACGCGAAACTCAGCCCATTCGAACGTCTCCTGATAAGGCGTCGCACAGACCAATTCGAAGTGAAAGGCATTGTCCTGCAAACCTGCCTCAGGCTTTAGCGAGGCTGACGTGTAATCCACCACAGGCTCATGACACTGAATCATCACATCCACCAGCGGTGCGGCGGGGCCTTCCATATTCCGCAGCGTCCCGCGAGAGGGTGCACTGTGCGGGGAGTAGTTGCTTCCGCAGGCACCTGAATCCAAGGCACGCACGGTGTAGATGAAGCCCATGCCAGAGACATCCGGCTGACCTTCTAAAGGTGGAAACCGTGGTGCACCTGCGGTGTTATCTAAAAAGACATACTCCTCCTTATTAGCTGCATGGGGCATCACGGCCACGCGATGTGACAGGAGATCGTTCCCCATCATCTGCATTTCCTCAATGCTGCTCCAGCGATAAACGTGATAGGCGGAGATGCTGCTATCCGCATCCGTCACGGGAGCCCAGCGCACGGCAAACTGCTGGAGCGACTGCCCGCCCACATAACTCACCTCAGGTGTCACCCGCACCCGCACAGGTGCTGAAGGAGCCATGCGATCACAAATCGTCGTCAGTCTCCCTGGTGATACCACACCGTCCCGCCCCAGAATATCCAGTGCGGTCACAAAGTAATAAAACTGCGCACCATTCGGCAAAGGCTCAGCGCCTTCATGAAAACGCTCGTTGTCGTCGGTATAGAAATACGTCGTCTGGTCCGCAGGATTCTCCGCTCCCACAGCACCCGCGCCATCATCCAAAATCACATCGGGATAAATCGGCGCATCATTCACCTGCCGCACCTGATCCGGCACCGTGAAAGCGGCTGTCAGCAACGTCCCCGCGCTAGGCGCTGTGGTCTGCCATTTCCGTGCCCCATTTTCAGCATAGGCACGAGCGACCCGATACACGCGGAAACCCGAATGCTTCAGCGAGAGCTCACGCAACGCAGTCGGCGTACTCCAGCGCAGATGCACCGCCAAGTGCCCCTCCTTCACACGGGTATCCGGCAGCAGCATCACAAACGGGCGTCCAGGCGCAGGCAGACTCACGGGATTAGCGGTATTCACCGTCACCCGTCCCAGCACACGGATGTCTTCTGCGGCGGCCACATCAAACTCACGCAACTCATACGTAAACTCACCCGCCCCAGGCAAACGATCCGCCATCCCCTGCCCCAGCGCCATGGCCACCAAAGGATGGCTGCGGGCGATGAAGGCCAACGAGCTACGCTTTTCCACATTGTCACGCGTGCCACGCACCACCGCAGACAAACGCGCCGCCACAGTCAGCGCGGGATCAGGCACCAGATCCTGAAACACATGCTTCAGACTTGTATTCAAATCATTCAGGTTCTGCCCCAACTTCACAGCTCTCGGCAGCAGGGCTTGGATCGTCCGTTCATCCCCTTGGTCACGAGTGACCGACACACGCTGGAAGTTCCCCTCCGGCGCGTCGCGGCGATAAAGCGCAAAGCTGCGATCATCCGCCACACTGTCCTCCGTGGATTGCCAAAGCAGGTAGGTCCAGTATTCGCCATTGTTTTGCACAGTCGTGCCCACGGTGGAAAGGAAGCCCACATCATCAGGCACCTGAGTGGCCGATTCATCCCCACCGATTCCCCCCACGATGCCACCACCAGGGCCACCACTGATCTGGGCAGGCGACGACAGAGCCGCTGCTAGCCAAACACCAAAAACGAAAGCTTTAAAAACAGACTTCATGTTAGGAAAAGAATAAAAGGCTCATCAATAATCTGCGTCCCAGGAGCCTCCCTGGTAGGTGAAGCGCACC
>JAOZVT010000940.1 GCA_025869455.1 Prosthecobacter sp. | reverse complement strand
CGGATAACCTAACACTGCTGAGCGGATTGTATCAAGTTATTTCTGGACGACTACTAAGTGGCAACGAGTACTGCCAGTCTTATGTAGTACCGTGGAGAATAAAATGAGCGGAAAACCATCCGAGTGGATCATGTCGCATCGTATGATGGGTGCGAGTGTCTTCCTGTAGGGTGCCATTGTATTGCGCCGCGGCGCGATGCAATCGCGCCCTACAAAAAGACATTTCGCCTGCACAACCCATCAAATCAGGAGACATGAGACGCTAGGACAAATTTCCGCTACTCCAGAACTGATCTTCTAAACGCTAATGGTGTGAGAGATGTCAGAAACTTGAATTGCCTGTTAAAATAGCTGAGATTTTCGTACCCGGATGACAGGGCAATTTCGGTGACCGGCATATCGGATGTCGTCAAGAGGCGGCAGGCGTGACAAATACGCAGCCGGTTTAGAAATTCCGTAAAGGAAAGCGTTGTCTGTCGCCGAAAATAACGACTGAAGGCACTGGGCGTCATACAGGACAATCTAACGACATGCTCGAAACTCACCCGATTTCCGATGTTTTCATAGATGTAGTTAAGAACGCGTTCAAGCCGTGCATCAACCGGCCCGAGCGTGGAAGCGGCTGGCAGGCTCGACAGTGGAGAAAGCCTGGAGGGTTGGCTTGCCATGGCTCGAAGAATTTCCAATAACCGGATTACGCGTACCGGGCCCTTGGCTTCATGCAACTTACTCATTTCCGTGGAAATCCGAGCGCGAAGTTTACCTTCTAGTCGAAATCCGCAAGTGCTGGCCAGAAGTAGGCGGTTGATGGATTTGAGCTCAGGTGACTTAAAAAAATCCGCCCCAAGAAAATCTTTTCGAAATTGAATAACATGTGTGCGGGCACCGGCGCGTCCGTAACGCATACCCGGCCAGTTACGAAAAAGATGCGGTAGGTTTGCTCCCAGGAAGAATACGTCACCTGGAGCAAAGGCGCCCACATAGTCTCCGGCAAGCAAGCTGCCTTCGCTCGATTCCACGCAAGTCAATTCATATTCCTCGTGAAGATGATAGGAACAGATAATGCGCGGCCACCCTCTCACAAAACTGGCAAATGAGGCATTCGGATCGTAACAGACACGTTCGCGATTGATCATTACGTGCGGAGAGATGTTTTTTTCCACGCTCAATAGAGTATCAGTTTTGGAAGATGGCGGTAAAGTAATTTTGGGTGAAGTGAGCTACTTTCATTGAACGGTCTTACTATGAAACGCTCTCAAATCAACTCGGCCTACGTGCGAGCAAAACGATGTTTTCGGCCGCTTTCCCGAAATCAAAGAGGTCGAACCTGCTCTTGCGAAGCTCTACTGCGAAACGAATGGTGGATGACGGAATGAATTCGGAACCCTCATTGCTGGAAATTGCGGATCGGTTGGAATCATTAATGGAGATGATTGCCAGTTTGCCGGTAGTGGCAGGATTTGACGCTTTCGTCGATGAAGTCTTCCAGATCGTTGGGAACCGTGAATCAGCGGCTGTCTTTGAAAGGGTGAAAACCATCCGGGAGTTTGAAAAATGGGTGGGGGCTTCTGCCGGGAAAAGTGGATTGCGTGAGGCGGTGCTTATCGAGCGGAGTGCGGGGGGATGCGCGGTCAACCAAGGGGACGGTTTAACCAGTTTGGGTTTTCCGCTCACTTCATTTGCGAGCACCGGATCGGATTCGGTTTTTGATGCCTTCCGAAAAAAATGTTGTCGACTTGAGAACTTGGATTTGGAGCCGGGACGAACGGTGGCTTATGAATTCGAGGATGGGAAACTAATGCTCTGTTCCGTCGGTCATTTAGCGCAATTGAATTCCGATTACCTGAGAAAGCATTTTATACAAGGTCCCTTTCGCGAATCGTGTTCGTCTGCCGCAGCGATTGTTCTGACTGGCTGGTCGGTTTTCTCGCAAATGAACGACTGTTGGAGATTTCTGCAAAGCGAAGCATTGGCCGGGCTTGGCAATCGTCCCCGGCTGTTTTTCGACTTGGCGGACCCGGCCAGTCGCTCGCCGAGCGATCTTGTTGAAATGCTTGAGGTGTTGCGTGGATTCGAAGCCATTGGTCCCGTCACCTTGAGTCTGAACGGTAATGAGGCAAATCAGCTGGCGAAAGTGGTGGGAATAAATGAAGTGGACGGGAATCGCTTGGATTGCGAGCGCCAGGCGACGGCTTTGCGAGAGAGGGCGGGCATCAGTGAGGTGGGCATTCATTGCTTGAGATTCGCGACCAGCGCCACGGAAAGCGAAACGGTCACTGTGAACTCCGCCTATACTCCTTCACCCAGCAAAAGCGTCGGAGCTGGAGATCGCTTCAATGCAGGCTGGCTTGCAGGATTACTTCTACATTTCCCACAAGCGTCGCAGCTTCTACTCGGTTCCGCTTGCTCCGGTTTTTTTGTTCGCAATGCACGCAGTGCCACTCTTCCAGAATTGGCCGGGTTTTTGCGAGATTGGTCAAAAAACTGAATCTAAATATTCCTAGATGATTATGAAATCCCTCGATCAAAAACTACAGGCCATTCACGCTAACCCCGCCCAATGCAAGGAGTTTATTCTTGCGGATGCGAAAGACGCGGACATGGGTTTTGGCCGCACGGCACCCGGTCCCATTCGTCGTGCTGGTATCCACGAATCTCTTCGCTATAAGACGCGCGAGGATTATCTTAACCAGGTGCGCGAAGTGATCTGGCAGGGCCTTGTCGACATCATGCTTCTTTCGGCTTCCAATCTGGAAAAATTGGCCATCCGGGAAAAGCGGTTCGTCCGCTCGTCGATCACTCCTGCGGCCCGGGCTAATGACAGTTCGGACATCTGGATCATTCGCAATAGCGTGTACTCAAGCGTTCCTTCCAAACCGTTTCGTTCCGCCACCCTCGATCATATTCAATATGGGCGGCTCTCCGGGAAATCCACGAAGGTGGCTGGAGCTGATTTGGGTCTCTACTCGTTGACATTTTGCAATGACATGGAAAGCGATCATGCGACACTTGAGGCCTTTCATGCTTTTCGTCACGAGGCCGAACGAAAACGGTTTCGCTATTTTCTGGAAGTTTTTGCGCCCAATATCGCCTCCGCTGTTCCGCCCAAGGACGTGGGACTATTTCTCAATGACCACATCATCCGATGCCTCGCGGGAGTGTGCGAAAGCGGACGTCCGCTCTTTCTCAAGATCCCCTATTGTGGACCGAGAGCGCTTGAGGAGCTTGTCAGCTATGATCCTCATCTGATAGTGGGAATTCTCGGAGGTGCGGCGGGAACGACCTTGGATGCATTCCAACTTCTTTATGATGCCAAAAAACACGGGGCACGTGTGGCCCTCTTTGGGCGAAAAATTAATCTCGCTGAGCATCCCCTCGCGATGGTGGAACTTCTCCGCTCCGTAGCCGATGATAAAATATCTCCGAAGGAAGCCGTGAAGCTGTATCATGACCGCCTGCAAAAGGAAGGTATTCGCTCATTTCGCCCTTTACGGGAAGATCTGAAACCGGCTCCCGTTTTGAATCGCTACGGATAGGCAGCCATGACGAAATTACCCGCAATAACCGCTGCCATTTTTGATATGGATGGCCCATTGATTGATAACATGCCATTCCATGAACAAGCATGGTTCGTATTTCTTACTGGGCAAGGCATCCAAACCACCCCGAAGGAATCCAGGGAAAAAGCCTAGGGTACGATTCGACAGGTATTGCACCGTTATTTTGGAACGGTAATTATCTGAAGAGGACATCCGAAAATTCAGTCAAGGAAAAAT
>JAOZVT010000939.1 GCA_025869455.1 Prosthecobacter sp. | reverse complement strand
AGGTTTCTACCACAGCTTCATCTTCATCACTCACCTGACGCACACTACCCAGGTGATCCCGCGTGAAGTAATACTTCGAATCATCCGCCAACGCCACGCCTGCTCCCGCGTATCGCTTCACCACACTGTTTTCGGCGTCCCTTTCCTCGCAAATCTGTGTGCCACACCACAGCAATCTTTTCTCACTCACCACTTCTCCTTCCGCATCCTTCTCCACCTCTTTTATCCGTCGGCTTAGGGCATCATACGTGAACTCAGTTTGGCTCTCGTCTGCATAGGTAATGCTCAGCAGCCGATTCAGACTATCCCACTCATAACTCTGACCACGCCCGTTATTGAGCATGTTGCCTCGGCCATCGTAGCTCGGTACTCCTTGGCCTTCTACCCCTGCCACTTCCACTTCGTAATTCTTTGTGGTTTCATTCCCGCTCCCGTCGCGGCCCACCACGGTCACGGCGTTGGTCCCTTCTCCCAGCTCCACATCCTGGCTAAAGCGAAACTCCGGCTCCCCCAGCGCATCCAACACGGTGCGCATCTTCGCGGGCTGACCATTCACACTCACGGTCCCAGGCTCATCCAGCAATCCCTCAAATCTCACCAAGCCCCCGCTTGGCCTTGAATTGATCTGGTTGATTTCGTTATACCCAAACTTCATCACGCTCTGGCCATCCTGATAGCTCACTCGGTTGCCGCTTTGATCGTAATTGTAAAACTGCTGCCTCACGACCGAGCTGCCTTCTCTCACCACCACGGAACGGAGTTGATCCGCATCGTCATGCTCCACGGTCCAGTCTTGCTGGACTGCTGAACCGACCTTCTGCGTCCACGTTTGTAGCTGGCCTCCGGGGCCATAACCATAACCGTATTCAGAGATCAAGGCACTGGCTGAGGTCCGGTGCGTGATCTTTTCCAGACGATGATGCTGCGCGGCTGGAAGATACGCATAGATGGACTCTTGACCATTGGGATAGGTCACCTTGGCCAACCGCGACAAGCCTTTGCTTGGCTGGTCATAGTCATAACCAAAAGTGCCGAGAACATCGGTCATTTCCGTTGCCCGTCCCATGGCATCATACTCCATGGACATACGGTGGTTGTCATCCACTAAATCACCGCCGACCACCGACCAGATGGAACGTTCATCCACCCGCCCCAGTTCATCATACGTGTAGAGAATAGCCGCTCCTAGCTCATGCTCATCTATCCGGCTGAGCCGACCCGCCCCAAGCGCAATCGCCGCCTGAGAATTCGTGCGATAGGGGTGATATTGGTAACTGATATTGACAACATCTGCGGCATTTTTAATTTCGGTTAGACGCCGGTGGGCTAAGTCATACGTTAAACGCAGGCCAGGAGTGCGGGTATCCAGTTCAAAGTCAGGCTGCCCCTCCACCAAGATAGGATCGCCACTTCCATCTCTCTTGACCACGTAATAACGCACTTCAGCCATGGTGTCATCTGTGTTATAGATGAACTCTTTTCGAACCTCTCCCGCTATTGTTACAAATTGGAGACGGTTCTGATCCGCATAATACTGGTATTCTTCCTCACGACCATCATGCCGAATCTTCTTCTCCATTCGTCCTAGATCGTCATATTTCCAGCGTGTTACATGACCATTCCCATCTTTCAGCTGGGCCAAGGCACCGCAAGTACACCAGTCGAACTCTAGCCGCCGACCTTCCGAATCTGTTTCTGAGGTTAACCATCCCATTTCATTGTAGGCCCGTTGGGTCATGTGACCTTTACGATCGCGAATAAGTACTGGATCAAGCCGATCCCAAACCACCTCTTCATATTCGGCCTCCGCCAGAGTGGTTCCTTGTGGCTGATAGGTAATTTTAACAACACGACCAAGTTCATCGTACTCATACCAAGTGGTATAACCCTCTGAATCTGTCACTGATTCCACTCGGTAGGCTTCGTCATAGGTGAAGGAGATCACATCATCATCTCCAGAAAGCGGGCCATTCACGGACTCTAGCAAACTATCATGAGCATCTGGGTTCGTGCTACCGATGGGTTTGACATAAGTGTAAGTGGTGATGTTTCCCAGAGCGTCCTTGACTGAAGTGACTTGCCCATACTCATTGTAAGTGAACTCGCTCAGCTTACCCGCAGCATCGTAGTATTTCTTGGGCTGATGATTTTGATCATAGATCATCTTGGCCAAAAGGTCTTCTTGACTTCCATTAACTTGCCTGATTTCCAATAGATCAATGCCATTGCCATCATAGTAATGCTTGGTGGTGCGGCCCAGAGGGTCCGTGGACATAGTGACATTGCCAAGCTGATTATAAGTCGTCGTTGACTCTTGATAACCATTATCAACCACCGTCGGCTGACTACTAGTACCCGCATAATAATGGATGTCCTCAGGCTCCCCTTCACCCGCTACATTGGTAGAGCTTTCCTCTTGATAGCTGAAAGATATCTTTTCCAATTGAGGTCGTTTAATCGCCTGAATCACAGCACTCATCTCATTCGAGGAAGGGCTGAGCTTCCATTCATAAACATCACAATGGGTGTATTGTTCCGGATCGCCAGATAGGGAGTCAAGAGGGTATTTATTGGTTAATAAACGATTCCAATGAAAGCTCTTTTGGATATGTCCTATCCAACTTTCAACTATGGAGGTGCTACCATTTGGGTATGTCACTTTTAACCCCCGCATGAGAGGTTGATCTTCCGTACCCACCCCTGTACTGTTGTAGCGATTAAAGTGTGTCTTGCCATAAGGGGTGGACATGACTTCGATAAAACCATCCGAAGCGTAGCTGAAGGATGATACCATGCCCACGGCATCCTTAATGCTGTTAATCTGCTGAGGCTGGCTGGCGGAGCCATCGTAAGTCAGTTCAACAGTTCTGCCAAAAGGATCAATCACTTGTTTGATTTTACGGAAGCCTGCATGGGTCGTGGAGTTGCTGACATAACGAATGAAAGTTACGCCACCTGCGGCATCCACAATTTCATTGATTCGCCCTGTCCACTTAGGCGATGATCCCGTAGGAACGGTGTTTTGACCCGGAACCGGAGGATTTGAATAGATGATTTTGCTACCGCTATACACCTCATAATTGATGGTTACTTTGTTACCTTGAGGATCAATAATATTTTTGAGATAATAACGTCCAATGGTCCCAGGTTGCCCCGGCTGACTGTAAACCTCCACACTACCATCACGCAACTCTCTGCGATAAATGTCTCGCCCTGCATCATCGGTGGTCCACTTCAACACAGCCTGGGAATACAAATCCGGTGGATAAGCATTCGTGAGGTTGTCAAAGAGACTGAAGTGATAAACCTCTGTACCACCATCGCGAAGGCGCAGGTTGATCCCGTAAGATGAATTCACTTCAAGATATCCTACCCAATTGAAGTCCCAGTTAGAACCTAAATGACTGTGCGTATTGATTTCAGAGGCGCTCCCCGTTTCATTGTGATTGTAATTCATGAGGAAGGCGATGGCTGGCCCTATCGGAGGTTGATAAGCCAACGGGACATCCTGAATATTAGAAGTCGCCTGCATCAGGTAATAGTTTGCTGCGGGCATTCCTAAGATTGGAACAATGGATTGAGGCGTTGGACTCGGACAGGTTGGATTACCCTTGGCTGTAGGTGGGCAATCTCTTTTGGCGTCCTCATCTCTTGTATCAGCTCCCCCCTTTCCCCAGACAGTCTGCGCCTCTTCTTCAGAAACGCTCCGCCAACCTGCCGGAAGTGCACCATTAGGCACAAGAAAATAACCGTCTGTTTCTGCCTCCAATGCCTTCGACGTTACCCACATTTCAGTGCCACCAAAAGTTGCATCCTGAATCAGAT
>JAOZVT010000938.1 GCA_025869455.1 Prosthecobacter sp. | reverse complement strand
CTAGCATCAATCTCGAACGTGGTGCCATCACAATCCCGTTGGATACCTTGGCCCCTGAAACTTTGTTGGATGCGGCGCAAAGTTTTGCCGATCAAGTGACCGATAGTACAGACTATTACACTAGGCAGGAGCGTATCGCCGTATTTGCCCGCGTCACCGGGTTGCACAATCTCTCAGCGACGGTGGCTGCGCAGCTCATGGAGGAGAATCGCAGCTTTCGTACCCGCTGGATGAAAGTGGTTCAGTGAGCCAATGGCGCTTCACAGAGAGGCTGGAAGTAACCATAGGCAGGTTTTTTGAAGATCATACGGTCAAAAATGCCGCCAGATGGTCGCGTTCAATCGCAGAATGCCAAGTTTCAGGACATCTTGTTCCATCTAACCATACAGGCGGCTACAGGTAACGCTACAAGTAGCCACGCAAGCCAATCCCACGGGCCATCCGCAATGAGGGCGAGAATAAGACCCACTAACGTGGCGATACCGAGAAAGCTAGGAATAGCCCAAACCGATTGACGAAGCTTTCGAATCATGGAGTGTCAGATGTTTCGCGGCGGGAGCGAAGTTTGAGGATGAAAAGCCACAGTCCTGTGATGCACAGAATGATGGTCAAAATCGTGAAGGTGGCCCAGATCAGGCGCAACGGGAGCCCTGCGTAGTCGCCAAAATGCAGAGGTCCGCTGACGAAGAGAGCCTGGATGTACCATGGGGCATTTCGTGCTTCGGTGAGTTGCCCTGTCGCGGTATCAATGAGGGTAAGCTTCGGCACACGGCTGGCGACACCGGTTTCCTCCGCCATGAAGAAGGTATAATGGTGTTCCCCGCTGAGTTGGGTGCCGGGAAAGATGGCAAATTTGAGTTTGTGTGCGGGCCAAGCTTCCTGGGCGGTGAGCAATGCTTGATCGATTGGCACGATTTTTTTAGGCGCGGGTTTGTCCTTGAACGGTGCGGTCATGGCTGCGAGGTCACCACTTTGGTAAATCATGAGGAGAGGCTTGGTAAGCTCCAACACAATGCCGGTGAGACAGACGACGCTGCACCAGGCAAGTGTGGCGATGCCAATTAGGTTGTGCAGGTCGAGCTGCTTCCGGCGTGCGCCACGGTCACGACGGATCATGCCAAAGAGGTAACTGCGCATAAAGGGTGCATAGAGCACAGCACCACTGACCAAGGCGATGAAGAAGGCGATGCCCACAAGTGCAAGGTAAAGCTCGCCAATGAAGCCAGCGAAGAGGTTCGCATGCAGCATAAGAACTTGGTAGCTGAAGGTTTCGTCGAGCTGTACATCGGCAATTTTCGCGCTGAAGCCGTCAAGGATGACGAACTGGCTCTGTGAGAAATCCTTCACGCCCTCGGGAGCCATGGTGACATAGACGCGGCCAGGATGATCTTCGTCCTCAGCGTAGGACATAGGATGCCAGCCGGGTCTGGCATCCCGCGCGGCTTGCACAAGCTTTTCAATGGGCTGCATATTCTCACCTGCTGCATGGACCTCGGGCAGGGTACCTAGCATTTCATCAATCTCATGATGAAAGATTAACAGCAGGCCTGTGACGCTGAGTAGCAGGAGGTTCAGTGTGCAAAACAGGCTGCTCCAGCGGTGTAAAAAGGTCCAGCGGCGGGTGGCATTGGCAGTCATTGAAAGGGAAAATGTGCTTTGGATTAACGAGGCGGCCACTTGTGACAAAGATTGGGGGCTAATAACAGCAGCCCCCCCCTCGACCAGTAGAGTCTCCGTTTGCAGGCGGAGGGAATGCCATAGCATTCCCCGAACAAACCCGTTGGTTAGAAATCAAACCGAACACTGGCGAGAAAGGAGCGGCCTGGAGCAGCCTGCACCATAGTGTTTTGGCCTTGGGAGAAGTAGATGTCGTTATCAAAGAGGTTCTTTACATTGAACTGTAGGCGTGCCTTTCCGATTTTGTAATACACCAATGCGTCGGTCTGAACCCAGCCTGGCAGCGTGCCATTTACACCCGTGGCATTTTTGACACGATCACTCATGAAGATACCACCACCGAAGCCTAGACCTTTGAGCGCCCCTTCCTGCACCTCATAGGTGGTGAAGATGGCACCGCTGTTTTCCGGCACGCCGTAGCGACGGCTGCCACTGAAGCCCGCCGCCTGGCTGCTGCGCACGCGGGTGTCCAGATAGGTATAGTTGAGGCTGACATTCCAGCCCGTCGTAATTTCGCCATTGAGATCGAATTCAAAACCGCGACTGCGCTCGCTGCCTGAGTTGATCGAGAAGAGAGGGCTTGCTGGGTCCGCAGCGGCGACGTTGGATTTGTCGATTTGGAAGAAAGCGAGGCTGGCAAGTAGATGACCGTCAAAAAATTCTTTTTTTGTACCAACTTCAAACAGGCGTGCGGTTTCGGGATCAAGAGCTTGTCCACCAGAGGTGCGACGACCGATGTTTTGTAGCGAGTTTGTACTCTGTGCAAAGCTACCGTAAAAGGCGAGGCTGGTGGTGGGCTTCACGACAAGGCCGACAGAGGGGTTGAAATAAGTCTGATCCAACTCAGCATTCGTGCTGGGCAGGAGTCCAGGTGTGTAATAGATGGTATTCGCTGCGTGGAATCTTTCGATACGGGCAGCCAGAGTTAGAAAGACTTTTTCGTGGATGCTGAGACGGTTCATGAGCATACCTGACCAGGAGATGGCATCAATGTCCCAGGCTTCGCGAAGGGGGAGCACCCCAAAGATAGGCAGGGGGCTGAAGCCTGTATAAACGGGGTTGTAGGGATTGAGACTGGTATGGCTGCTCAGGCTGCGCTGATTGTCGTTATGCTGGTAGTCGTATTCTAAGGAGATCAGGAGGTCGTTCTTGATGGAGTGTGCCAGTTCCGTGGTGTAGAGATGATCCAGACGGACGGTAAGGTTTTGCTCCATGAAGTCTGAACCGGCGGCAGCACGGGCGATATTCCCCGTGAGAGGATCCTGGAGAGGGCCTCCAGCGAAATCAAAGAGGATGAAATAACCACCTTTCTGACCTGACTCAACGCCATGCACGGAGAGGGTAGTCTTGTGCTCGTCATTCCATTGGTGCTCCAATTTCACTAGAGCACGAATGGAGTCAGTCAGTAGATTGGCGAATTCGGTCTCGCCAAGGTATCGGTCACGAGGCACATCGCTGATCACGCCGCCGTTTAGGTAGGGCAGGCCAGGGGTATTAATACGGTCATCATGGCTATACTCGGCTTTGGCGGAAAGGGTAGTACGGTCACTGATCTGCCAGCGCAGAGCGGTGGAGAGGGAGAGCCTCTCCCCATCCATATAGTCGATGAAATTTCCTCCTTGCTCGTAGCCTCCGTCCAGACGCATGGCGAGCACCCCTGGCACTGCTTCCCAGTTCGCATTCACCTGGGAGCGGTAGAAGTCAAAGCTGCCGATCTGCTGCTGAATGCTGAGGCTGTTTTTGAATTCCGCATCACGAGTGACATAGTTCACGACACCACCGGGTTCCCCGCGACCAAATTCAACTGCGGCAGGTCCCTTCAGCACTTCGATGCTCTGGAGGTTGGCTACATCTGTGGGGGAAGCGATGCCGAGATAATTGCTCGCACCCGCAATGGAACCAGCGCGGAACCCGTCTTTGAGGAAATTCTGCTGGCGAAAGCCGCGTACGAAATAGGTCTCTCCTGTGCCAGTGTTGTAGGCACTACGCTGTACGCCGCTGACGGTCTGGATGGCGTCCTGCGGATTCACAATGGCGCGGTCCTGCATCATCTGAGGTGTCACGACCTGCACAGAACGGGCGGACTCTAGCACGGGCTCCTGCATGCGGGTGACGCTGGTTGGGGCTTCGGCCTTATAGCCGCTAATATT
>JAOZVT010000937.1 GCA_025869455.1 Prosthecobacter sp. | reverse complement strand
GAATTGGTCTGCCGATCATCCAGCACACGAATGGCCACACGAAGATAGCCCCCAGGCCTCTCTTCCGCAAAAAGATCCACACTGGTGTCCGGTGGCAGCGGTCCCCCTGGTGTAAAAGAGGTGCCGCCATTCACAAAATTCAGGCTAGGCACATAATTACTGCCGCGCGCTTGCACCGTCAGCCTCACTTCCGCATCCCCAGGCAGATTCCGGAATGAGCGGCGTAAGAAATTGATGAAGTTCTGCCGAATGAGCGAGCGCTCCTGAATCAGCGTCAAGTCGCTGCTCATTTCCATGGATCCACTTGCAACGGCAAAAATACCCCCCATCAGCATCAAAAACAGAGACATGGCCACGAGCATCTCCAACAGCGTGAACGCTGATGCTTTAACTGCCTGATGGAAGCGTGTCTTCATGCGTTCAGTCAGTTCACGGGCAAGAATGCACCCGCATAACGATAGGTTTCAGCCTGGATTTCAATAGGGCCTGTACCCTCATCCCAGCGGGCAGTGGCCTGAATGCGAAAGGTGTTTTGCAGAAAGCGCCCCTCTTGATTTTGCAAGTCTTTGACCTGCTGAATCAAAACGCGAAAAGCCACCCCATCTGCACCGGGTTTGATTTGCTCATCCAATTCACGGATTTGCGGCATCTTCCCATACTCATCTATGAGCGACTCCAGACTCTGTTCGATTTCGAGCAGTCGTTCCGAATCATTGCTCACCATGGCAATTTGATTCAAGGTGCCAACCAGAGCCATTGCGGCGATGCTGAAAACAGCGAGAGCCAACAGCACTTCCATGATGGTCATGCCCCGAACTCCCTTTGAGGTGAAGCGACCTTGACAGATAGATTTGAAGGCGTGGATTTTCATAACTTCAATCCACCGGCATGCCCGTTAAAGGATGAAACGACAACTCACGATACGCCGTCTTTGTTTCAAACCGAACTTTGATCGGCTCACAAATACCCTGCTCACCAAAGGGCCAATACTGACCTTCAGCTTTCTCCCAGTTCTTCCCATTCATGCGACGGATGAGAACCTTCATCCCATCCGGCACCGAATAATAAGAACCCTCTGGGACACTAGCCCCCAATACACCAAAGCCCTTTTTATCAAAGGCGATGGTCAGCGAACGATGCTGAATCACCGACGTGCTGATCGCAAACTTGGACATCTGCGAAAGCTTTTGAACAGGTTGCTCAAAAGGATCCACATCATCAAAAACAGCGAAGCTGGTAAAACCCAAGCCAATGACGAGGATCATGATACTCATCACCACAACGATTTCTAGCAGGGTAAACCCAGCAGGGGAACGTCGGTAAGGGATGAGTTTCATGCTGGGCACCCGTCAGGGAAATAACCGATCAATCGGCGAAAACGTCATCCTCTGTGCCATCCTTCTTGTCAGGCCCCATGGAATAGATTTCATAAGGCTGACCAGTGCTATGTTTAGCTGGGCTACGGAACTGATAAGTGGAATCCCAAGGGTCTGTGATCCCAGTTTTCTGCAAGAGTGATTTCTTAACCTTAGCGTTCGCAGGTGGAGTCACCAGATCTTCTAACTTGGAAGGATAACTACGGTTTAGGGTTTTATACTGAATGACCGCTGTCTTCAGTGTATTCATGTGAGCTCTTGCAGCCGTAATCTCAGCACCGCCTTGGACATCCGTCAAAGCTACGGCACCAATCGCAATCAGCAAAGCAATGATGGCCAGCACGAGCATCATTTCCATCAAAGTGAAACCCTTCCGCACCTGAGTACGAGCATAAGAAAGGGAGCGGCTGAAGAGTAAGTTACTTGGCAGGCTAGTGTTCATGAGTTTGGAATCTAACAATGTAGGCTTGGAGGTAAAAGAAGGGTAAAACGTTCGGGAATAGTTATTGGCAAAGCATTATTTATCAGCCCCGCGCTTTCATAGATGAAACAGTTTCGAAAATCACCGAAATCATCATGTAAGCCATAACGCCGACCAAACTGGCCATCACCAAAATGATCACCGGCTGCATCAGAGCCATCATTCGTTCAATGCTCTTGCTCAATTCACGACCGCAACGATCTGCCGTTCGCCTTAAGGTACCGCTCAAATCACCGGTGTGTTCGCCAATGCGCACCATTTCGAGCAAACGGATGGGAAACAGATCTGTCTTCTCTAAGCCACGGGACAAAGAGGCTCCATCACGCACGCTCGAAATCACGTGTTCGAGTTGCTTTTGAATAAACAAATTTGACGAGACTCGTGATGCCAATTCCAAGCCTTTAAGCAAAGGCAATCCTCCCCCAGAAAGGCTGGCCAAAGTTTCGAGGAATTGTGTATGAAAACTGGTTAGCAAAACATTCCCCAACAAAGGTAGTTTTAACCTTGAGCGATCCCAAGCTGGACGGCCTGTCTTGGATTGTGTCCAGGCCCAGAAACCCAGCCCAATCAAAGCGAGCACGGCGAGGATAAGCCACCAGTAAGAGCGGGTAAAATCTGACACCGCCATCACGATTTGTATGCTTTTTGGCACACCGCCTTTCATGCGGGACATCATCACACTCAGGCGTGGAATCAGAAAGGTCGTGAAAAGCACCGTCACCCCGATGGCTGAGACGATCAAAAAGCTAGGATAAATCAGAGCAATGGACACCTGACTGCGCATTTCACGCACACTGGCCAGGTATTGGGCTTGGCGGCGCATGGCCTCTGCCAGGGAACCGCCCGCCTCACCAGCGGCAGCCACGGAACAAAAGAGTTCACCAAAGGAAGGAGACGATTGTCTCAAGGCGCTGCTGAAAGGATGCCCTTCGCGGATCAAATTGCCCAGGCGTCGTGCAATGCGGCTGTGGGTGCCAGTATTGCCTTTACTACCCTCCATCAGTTTCAGCGCGGCCTCCAGACGCATTCCCGCTTCTAAAAGCTCTGATAGCTCCTCCGTAAAAAGCTGTAACTGCCCATTGCTCAGTTTGATGGGGGCAGTTTCATCCACGGCCTCCCCGGCTTTGGTCTTAGCCACCACCTTAGCCCCCACCTTAGCCCCAGCTTTGGCAGTGGCCTCGCTGATCTTAAAAGGTTGCATCCCTTTACCTGTCAACAGCCTCAGCGCCGAGGCACGATCTGGTGCCTCGATGGTTCCGGAAACATCGCGGCCTGTGGCGTCAGCAGCTTGATAGGCAAAATTAGGCATGGAAGGCGTGAGACAAGCACAACTCGGGTTTGTTGCAAAGTGGTTGTCAACTTACCCGAAATCGTGCGTGACAATGACGTCACACGCCATCGGTCAATTCCATCAACATATATGGCCCAGCCTCCGAGTCACCCATTTCCAGCTCGACCCAGCCTTGAGAGAGGTAAAATTGATGGGCACGCTGGTTTGAGCAGGAACATTTGAGCCGCCAAGGCAGTGCCACATGGTCTAAAAGACTCGTCAGCAGTCTAACCCCCACCCTTCTCCCCTGAACCTCAGGATCCACATAGAGATGATGAATGAAGGATTCTGGCTCCCACACTGCCACATACCCCAAGATGCGCCCCGCTCCAGTCTCTTCTACAAAAAGACGCTCGCCCTCCGTATCACGATCAAAATCCGCAGTGGCTTTGACCTCTTCGGGCATCCAGTCAGCCACCGTTAGGCAGCGCTGGTAAATAGCGGCCATCGCGGGTGCGTCTGAAGATGTGGCTTCACGAAAAAAGGAGGAAGGGCGCATAGAGCTTCGTTAGATCGACCATTGCCGGGGTCGCACTGCTTGTCATACTCTCATCCAGCCATGACTATTTCATCCGTCTCCTTGTTTCGTTCACTCGTTATCTGCCTGAGCCTGACGTTTGCCTCAGCCTGGGGCGCAGAGGAATCGAC
>JAOZVT010000936.1 GCA_025869455.1 Prosthecobacter sp. | reverse complement strand
AAAAATGCGGGTATTGCGAAACTATTCGACAGCATCCAAAGCGCTTACGGCGATGAACTTTTGGCGCAGATTGATCCAGCCTACAACAACGGAAAGCATGAGCAATGGATCCGGCTCAAATCAGATAAAGGTCAGCTAAATATGCCGCTCGCGCGGCAGTTGATCATTGCTCTTCATTTGTTTTCCAGTGCAGATGGCTTTGAAGAGGCTCTGAAGAATGAGTCTATCCTGCTGAGTGCCGCTGTTTCTCCGCGAGCGCCCAAAGTCGAAGAATCGCGTCTTAGCCAAAAAACTAGATATCGCCAAAAAATCGAGTTGCTTTTAGCGCTACGTACCGATGCCAATATCGAGTACCTCTGGAAGAAGGCGTACAAACCTACGCAATGGATTCTAGAAAATGATAACGCATGGTTAATGGCAAAACTCCATGCCCCTAAAAAAGCTACAGTTAAGGTCGAAAAGTCCGTCGACTCAAGAGACGACGCCTATGCAGCCCTTATCGAAGCGGGCGTAGATGAGCTGTATAAAGTTACGAAAGATCCGAAGAGAGTGAACATTCGGAATTTGCAATCGCTACTCCCAGGTTCGTTGCCTCATGAGCTGGATCTACGCAAGCAGAGGTTCCCCCTTACTTATCAACAGATCAAGATTCATCAGGAGTCAGTATGGCATTTCCGTCTAAGAACTTTGGTCTGGACTGTCTCTGAACTCATCAGGATGAAGCTCCCCGTGAATTACTCGACGGTAAGATTGACCTCAGCGGTATCAAGCAAGGTTTTCCTGGTTTTTTCCAGTTTCTTCGAGTGGGATCTGGAAAGCCTGGCCAGAACCGGGGTCGACGCAGAGGCCTTGCTCAGATCTACCGGCGTATCGAGGAATTGGGAGGGGCCACCAGTTTCAAAAAGCTTTTGAGGGCATCTGTGTTCCGTCAGCGTCTGCCAACCTTTGGGGATAACAAAAATGCCATCTCGCTTGAAAGCTTAAACGCGGACTAGGGTCTACCTTTCAAATTAGTAACCTTCGCGGCAGCTTTCTGAAAGCTTTCACTTGTTACTCTTTAACTCAGAAAATTGAGCTTTAGGAGAAAATCATGAAAGCAATGACAGCAGTGAAAGCGTTTTGCGCCGCTTGGATTTTGACCTTATCTTCATTAGCCATGGCTGAAGGAGGCGGTGACCGCGTGTATGGTCGAATGATGCAAGAGAACCAACAGGCAATGGAACAATATGCCTCAAGGAACGGTAAGACTCCTCCTGAAATTGTTCATTATGAATATGGTATGAACCTCGATATCCAGAAGGTCGTCAGTGTCACACGAGCCAATAAAACCTGTGGGGTTGCTCCTTCGCGCATGACCTATGAAGACTCTACGGGCAAGCTTAACACCGTGGAATATAAGGTCATGGCCGACAACTGCCCCCATGGAAGCTAGACAATGAAAATTATTTAAGAACTGCATAATTCTCCTTTGTCCGAAACTAGCTTACTGCTCGCTGACGTAGAAGTAATTTTCAGGAAAGGCTGAAGTTATCCATTTTATGAAATCATGTCCGTCAGTTGAAGTGTTTCTAACGTACAGTAAACAATTGCTCGACCACCTGATACATCCCGCCTCCTTGTTTTTCCTTTGGTTTGGGAGGTGGTTTAGGCGCCCTAGTGGCGCCTTTTTTACGTTCGAAATGAGCTATGTCCTCTGCACGGCCATGACCCTCACCATGCAGGAGCAAGATTAGAAGATCAGTTTTCGGGGTATTCAGCAACGACGTGGTCTGTGCCTGCCTTTGACAAGCCGATTACCTTATACGCGTCATGTTTCCCGTCCACTTCCATTCCTGGGGAGCCGGCCGGCATGCCTGGAACGGCAATCCCGAGCAGGTCATCACGTTTGCTCATCGCAATGATTTGCTCGGCGGGCACGTGACCTTCAACAAACTTTCCGTTGATGGTTGCTGTGTGACAGGACGAGAGCTCAGGGGAAATCCCGAGACCGCGCTTGATCGCGCTCATGTTGGCTTCCACGTGATCAATGACGGTCAAGCCGCTGGCTTCAAGGTGCTGGATCCATTTCTTGCAACACCCGCAATTAGCGTCGCGATGGACGTCGATCGACAATGGCTCTGCTGCGTGACTGGCTGAACTGATGAACAGAGCCACGAAAGCAGCGAGACGAAGTGCCCGTATGCGACGATGAGAGTTATTTCGCATGGGTATGTTCCTTCCCATCAGTATGTGTATGTGATTTGGGCTGTACGGTTGGAGTCGGGGCCGCATCATCTGAAGCTTCCCTACCCTTATGATCGGCGTGGTCAGCAGGCTCATTTGCAGACGGCGCTGCGGCGGGGCCATGGGCATGTGCCGTGTTTTTCTCGTCATCATGGGCGCGGACTTCCGCCCTTTGGTTGGCAGCACCTGCGCCACTTTCCCCCTGGGTCGTTCCATGCTGACCCTCATGGTTGTGCATCACGCTTTCGCCACCACCGTGTTGATGGCCATCGCTACTCGTGATCAGAGCTTTGTATTGCTCTGCATCCAGTGACGGAAGCTGCTGGAGAAATGCGACCATCCCCCATATGTAGGGATCGGCCATGCTTTTGCCCCACGCGGGCATGCCGGTGGATTTGATGCCGTGCTTGATGATCCAAAAAGCTGCGGCTGGGTGCCCATCGACGCCCAGTTTCGAAAGGTTCGGAGGTACAGGGTAAAGGCTATTGCTCAGTTCGGTGCCTGCAAGCCCCGGAGCCAAATGGCAACCGACACACATCGAGTTGTAGTTGCCAGCACCTTCACGGATGAGGGCTTCTTGGCTCAGGTCGGGGACCTGAATGTCGCGCGAGCGCACGTGTATCGAGCGATCCCGAGCAATAGAAAGTAGCGCGTAGACGGGGGCGGAGTGCGGATCATCCGCCCCGACATTGATCACGCCGAAATACACCACGCCGGCAGCCGATGATACGGTGGCCAGACCAGCAGCAATCAGTGCCTTCAGCGTTGTTTTCATACTCGGTTCTCAGAACCACATCCGAATACCGGCGACAAAGCGTGCCTCGCTGGCGTCTTCACCTTCCTCACGTGCAAAGTCTGCCGTATTGCCATAGGAACGGCTCCAACTCACCCCGATATAAGGGGCAAATTGGCGGACAATCTCATAACGCAATCGGAGCCCCACTTCGGTGTTGGCTAATCCGGACCCGATGCCGCGCTGAGGGTCATTCTTTCCGTAAAAATTGACCTCGGCCGTCGGCTGCAAAATCAATCGATTCGTCAGCAGAATGTCGTAATCGCCTTCCAGCCGAGCAGCCGACTGACCGTTCTCACCGATGTAGGCAGTCGCTTCGGCCTCGAAGTTGTAGAGGGCCATCCCCTGAATGCCGAGTGCGGCCCAGGTTTGAGGAGACCCTGGTTTGAAATCCTGTCGTACACCGGTGACGACGTCCCACCACGGTCCGATGGAGTGCCCCCAGAGCGCGGATAATTCAGCGCTTTCCGTCACGCCATTGGTACGTTCGCCTTCCGAGCGCAACCACAGTCGATCAATGTCACCGCCGATCCATCCTTTCGCATCCCAGGCCAACGCACTACCGTTGTCAGCATCCTGGTATTCAAACTTATCCAGCAGCATGAAAGAGTTGATTGTTTTGTCGTGGACACCATGACCAGCGACATCTGGAAAGGCGGCTGCACGGTCAGCATCGGTAAGTACGGGGACAGGGGTTCGACTGGTTGTCGTCGTCCCTTCATCCATACTTTCCATGCCGGTCATTTGACCGTCGTCCATTTTCATCTTGCTGTGGTCCATAGCCCCCATGTTGCTATGGTCCATCGCTCCCATGGAGCCATGGTTCATCTTGGAG
>JAOZVT010000935.1 GCA_025869455.1 Prosthecobacter sp. | reverse complement strand
GCATGTGAGCAATTCGAGCCTCTATCTCGGACTAGAAAATGGGATGCTTCTCCAGCTCGAATGGAATCAAGAGTTTGAGAGCTTTTCGGTTAGTACTGACACTTCTCCATTCATATCTCTGATGCCTGTCATCAGCCTTGATAATGAAACCAAAAGCTTTATCACCAGAGCCCGGCGGTTTTGGTATATGAGAGAAAGCAGTGGACGCCGTGCGATGGTGTTCCTACCTGATGGAACAATAGGCCCTGGCGCCGCCCGTTGTGAACGATCCTGGCAAGTGGTCAACAATTCATTATTCATTCTGGGCCAGGACACTGTCACGGCAGAACTCTCTTTTGGTGATGAGAAATTCTCAGGGCATTGGCTGAGTCACGAAAAATCCGCCGTCAGCTTGGAACCCTACTCCAAAATCCGCTCTTACTCTATTTACGGTCTTCAACGAACCTGTACAAACTTGGTCCAGCATTTCTTCGATACTCAAGTACCATCCTTCAGGCAGACTCGATTCAATCAACGCGGCTACTGGAAGCATGGGTTCCTACCCTGCCGCACGGCGCTCAAAGGCACTTTCTTGATCATCTGTGTCCGGCATCCACTTCATTGGCTGAGCGCATGTTATGCCTATTTTCGCGCCCAGCACGGAAGTGACGGCACCATCTGCCAACTGTTCGATCCTAAGTGGACATTTTGCGAATTTTTGCAAAACAAACATTACATGTGGCCAACTCCAATGGATCGTTGGAACTGCATGTACCAGCACTGGCTCTCAAGATCAGAGGAACTCGGTGTCGATGCAGTATTGGTCAAGGCAGAGTCACTTCAGTCTCCCCATCTCCAGGCTCAGACCTTTCAATCGCTGGTCAATGCATTTGACCCTTTCATCAATGTCAACATCGAGGACGGTATTGAGAGCAATCGGCTGACGAACATTTGCTCCGTCTCACCACGTGCAATGGATCATTCCTCGTATTGGGAGGAGCGCTATCTCAAGCAATATACTGATGAAATGCTGAACATCGCCATCTCATCACTGGATATCACCTTGGCGGAGCGCCTAGGATACATGCTTGTACGCGCAAAGATCAGAAAAAAACCGATCGAAGTATCAAATCAAGTCGGAGAACCCTAATACCACTGGTAATTTTCGGTACATAACATGAAGCAGAAATATACTGATGAAGCTTTTTTGGCTATGTTACACCCTCGAACCGATGGATCAGATCTGATCCGCCTCGGCCGTAATCATGACGGGGGCTATGTTGTAACAGCAAAGATGCTGCACGAATCCTCAGTATTATTCAGCTACGGCGTAGGCAGAGATGTATCCTTTGAAGAAGATTACACCAAAGCGACAGGGAAAAGAGCATTTCTCTTCGATCATACTGTGACGAGCCTTCCACTGGCATACGCGGAACTGAGCCGTCTTGTGTTTGTTCAAGAAGGACTTTCGGCAGTCAAAGAGGAATGCAAAGCCCCCTTTGGTGAGCATTTAATGCGTTTCGGTTTTACCGCTTCACGTGTGCTGCTCAAGATGGACATCGAAGGAGGAGAATATGACGTCATGCTTAGCCTGCTTTCAGGTAACATTGAGCTTATGGCCGGATTCGTTATCGAGTTTCACGCCTTGGCAAGGCTCGACAACAGGCGCAGGCTTTTTCAAATAATAAAGCTTATGAAGTCTCATTTCTTTGTCGTCCACGTTCATGGTAACAATTGCGGCAGACTTTTTCAGCTTTGTGACATTGATTTCCCAATGACAATTGAAGTCACCTTCGCGCGTGGGTTTGCAACAGCTCTTTCTTCACGTCATTATCCAATCGTCGGCTTAGACTATCCTAACGCAAAATGTCACCCGGACTACCCGTTGCCGTTCGGCAAACTTTCCTCGTGACCTTTGAAAACGCTAGGCCAAATCCATCTCCCGTTAAACTTGGCCCTTTTCTGGTATGCAACTTAAAAATTCAATGCCATATGATTTGTCGCCGACTCCTCCCATCCTTCCACAATTGACGGTGCATAAGGGGGCAGTCATTTGGCTCACAGCTCTATCAGGGGCAGGTAAGACAACTTTGGCAAAACTGCTGCATGCTGACCTTTTGGCCCTCGAAAGGAAATCCATCACTTTAGATGGAGATGAGCTTCGAAAAGGCTTATGCAGCGACCTCGGTTTCGATGAGACTGGTCGGACTGAAAATATTCGTCGAACTGCAGAAGTAGCAAAATTACTTGCCCAGAACGAACTGATAGCCATTTGTTCACTCATCTCGCCTTTTGAGCGAGATCGTGCGCAAGTTCGTTTCTCGTGTCATCGTGACAATATATGTTTTAGTGAGGTCTTTATATCGGCCCCCCTTGAACTTTGTGAGAAACGGGATCCCAAGGGGCTTTATGTGCGTGCACGAAATGGCGAGATCTCAAATTTTACGGGAATAAACTCCAGCTACGAAGCGCCACAAGAGCCAGACCTCATTCTACAGACAGACATTCATAGCGCCAGCAAATGTTGCGCAGAGCTTCTAAATCATGTTGTGCTGAAAACTAATATTACTGGTTGAACGTAGCCATGTTACCCGCACATCCATCCAAAACGTCTGTGTCCAGGAGATATCGACATTGTTACTGCTGTCATACCTTCATCGTTCACATCAAACAGATTTTTTTACTCATGTCTATATGACTCGCGGTTTGGGGGCACTAATTCTCCCAATTAGATTATACATGCGGATTTCCGTTAATTAACCGAGCTGGGTAGCACTCCTTTAATTTATGCCCATATGTTGAGTGTAATAATATTTAGATTTTTATGATTAAACCAAATACTTATGCATGGACATGTCCATATTCCTCCCTGGGTATTGAACCTTATTATGGGATACATCATGGAAATCTATATGGGAAAAAAGTTGTTACAGAATTAAATTTCCGAAAATTGCTAAATAAATTTCCAGATCGTCCGGAAATCATGATAATGGGGAATTTCATAATGGATCGTGCGGCCATTACGAGTCTTTGTCGAGAGAATGCCATCAATCTTGCACATAGTGAAGACGGATTCTTTCCACATTATGGCGTTTCTCATATTGATCCCTTGGGCTTTTGCTGGGAGTCTTCACTGCCACGGATGGTTTTTTTACGTGCCACCGACACTGATCGTAAAATTGCAACCGAATCCCGAAAGCAATGGCTAAACAGGCCAAACAAACAACTACTCGATGGCATTAAAAAGCCGTTTGTCTTATGGCCTATGCAGCTAATTGGAGATAAAGTTAACTATTGGGATCTTGGTAATGTAGAATGGTGCCAACTAATCAGCCACTTTAGGCAGTGTCTGCCTGAAAATTTTCAGTTGGTGATTAAAGAGCATCCTCGAGCTGCAGCGGCAGATGTTTATGGATTAAATGCATTGGCTTCAGAACTTAAGAACACAATTTTAGTATCGCGCCGAACGGATCTAGCAAGTTTATTACGCAACTGCCACGCGGTGGGTGGCGCTAATTCAACAGTTCTATACGAGGCACGCCTGATGTATAATAAACCTGTCTACGCTTACGCGCGCAGCTGGTTCACAAATCATGAGGAGTTGTTCTTACCCGTAAGACGTCAGATGGTCCGTCCATTACCGCGTTTGGATTGGCTTGAGCAACCGTCATCAATGCATTCAGAAAGGTTGAATGACTATTCGGATTGGTTTTTAACCCAATTGTTAGCTCGACAGATAAATCGAAAATCTGCTATAACTGAACCACATATATTCAGGTCAAAAATATGGAAACTGAGCTATCAATCATTTCTCAAGTATGGGGAGGATATATTCGTCCCAGACCCAGGTAAAAAAATATACATAAATTTTAAA
>JAOZVT010000934.1 GCA_025869455.1 Prosthecobacter sp. | reverse complement strand
GAGGGTTTGCTCAAATCCGTAGGGCTGCAAGATCGCCTCAATTGGAAACCCGCCCAGCTTTCCGGTGGCGAACGTCAACGCGTGGCCGTGGTGCGCGCTCTGATCAATCAGCCCAAAGTCATCTTGGCGGATGAACCCACGGGAGCCTTGGATGAAAACAACGCGGAGTCTTTAACGACCCTCTTGATGGACCTGCAAAAAACCACAGGCACCAGCCTCGTCATGGTCACCCATCATCCCGCCCAAGCCGCACGCATGAGCCGCACGCTAAAACTGCACGAAGGCAAGCTGATGAGCGAGGCTTAGTTCAGAGAAGGCTTAATCATCCCCCTTCACCCGCCCTCGATTCCTCTTCACACCGGATCGATTCTTCTTCGTGTCCAGGATGCGCTGCTTGAGGCCACGTGGCCGGGGACGGTTCTGACGCCGCAGCTTTTCTCGCTCATTTTGCAGCGCCAGTTTGGCCTCAGCCCTTGCGGTTTCTAGGCGATCACACAGGTCCATACGCGCCCAGTAACGATTCATCACCTGAGAGCGCTCCCTCTGGCAGCGCACCTCGATCCCGCTGGGAACATGACGTAAAACCACCGTGGAGGAAGTTTTGTTGATCTTTTGGCCACCGGGACCACTGCCGCGCACAAACTCCTCCTGAAGGTCTTCTTCGCGAATGCGCAGCTTCGTCAGGCGCTTTTGCAAAGCTTCTTCGTTAGGCAGGGACATAAGCACATATTGACTGAGCTAATCGAAAATGAAAGTGCCTGAATCGGATACTTTAGGCGTGAAGATTCCTATCACACCCATAAAAGACATGCTCACCAATAGAGGCGCATAGTTTCACAACTTTGGAATTGAGGAAAATTTGAGGTGCGGCTTGCACGATCAGCACGTAATGCCAAGGTAAATTACACCACCCATGAGCGCCGTTTTTGACTCTATTTCCCGATTTTACAGCTCCTCCATTGGCAAGAAAATCCTTGTCGCCCTCACAGGACTCGTCCTGGTCGCCTTTATTCTGGGGCATATGATTGGGAATCTCCTGGTCTTTGCAGGCCCGGAGGCGATCAATGAATACGGTCACATGCTGCAAACCGCGCTTCATGGCGGCGGTGTTTGGATTGCCCGCATCGGCCTACTGGTGGCCGTCGTCATTCACATTCTAGCCACCATCCAACTGACGATCGCCAATAAAGCGGCCCGCAAGGATCGCTACGGCAAAGAAGCCTCTCAGGTGTCCAGCAAGGCTTCCCGCACCATGATCTGGAGCGGACTCACCATTTTGGCTTTCATCGTTTATCACCTCCTGCACTTCACCGTGCGCGTGGGCAATGAATACAACAATCCAGAACTTTACAGCACCATGCTTCACGGAGAGCAGGTTCATAATGTTTACAAGATGGTCATTGATGGCTTCTCCTGGTGGCCTGCCAGCGTGTTTTACATCATCGCCATGGTGCTGCTTTGCAGCCACCTGAGCCACGGTGTCGCCAGTATTTTCCAGACGCTGGGTCTCGCCACTCATCGCACTTGGCCGATCTTTGAAAAACTGGGCAAGGCTTACGCTCTCCTCATCCTAGTGGGAAATTGCTCCATCCCCATCGCCATCCTCGTCTTTGGCTACGGCAGATAACCTCCACGGCATTCGTCTTTCTCACACACGACTTTTATACCTTCCCCGCCATGCCTCTCGACTCCAAGATTCCCTCCGGCCCGATGGCTGAAAAGTGGTCCAAGCACAAGCAGGACTCCAAGCTGATCAACCCCAAGAACAAGCGCAAGTACACTGTGATCGTCGTCGGCAGCGGTCTGGCGGGCGCTTCAGCAGCAGCCACACTTTCTGAACTGGGATATCAGGTCAAATGCTTCTGTTTCCAGGATAGCCCACGCCGCGCGCACTCCATTGCAGCCCAAGGTGGGATCAATGCGGCGAAGAACTATCAGAACGATGGCGATAGCGTGCACCGTCTCTTTTATGACACCGTCAAAGGTGGTGACTTCCGCGCCCGTGAAGCCAACGTGCATCGCCTCGCCGAAGAGAGCGTCAACATCATTGACCAATGCGCCGCCCAAGGTGTTCCCTTTGCCCGTGAATACGGGGGTGGTTTGGCCAACCGTTCCTTCGGTGGAGCCCAGGTCAGCCGTACCTTTTACGCACGTGGCCAGACTGGGCAGCAGCTTTTGCTAGGTGCCTACTCCGCTCTGAACAAAGAGATCGCCCGAGGTGGTGTGAAAATGTACTCCCGCATGGAAATGCTGGAAGTGGTGGTCGTCGAAGGTCATGCCAAAGGCATCATCACGCGTGACCTCGTCACAGGGAAGATCGAAGCTCACGCAGGTGACACGGTTTTGCTTTGCACAGGTGGATACGGCAACGTTTTCTATCTCTCCACCAATGCCATGGGTTGCAACGTGACCTCCACTTGGCGCGCCCATAAAAAGGGAGCTTATTTTGCCAACCCTTGTTATACCCAGATTCACCCGACTTGCATTCCCGTAAGTGGTGACTACCAGAGCAAGCTGACACTCATGTCAGAGTCTCTGCGCAATGACGGACGTGTTTGGGTGCCCAAGAATGCGGCGGACATCGGCAAATCACCGGACAAGATTCCAGAAGCAGATCGCGACTACTACCTGGAACGCAAGTACCCCAGCTTTGGTAACTTGGCTCCACGTGACATCTCCAGCCGTGCGGCCAAAGAAGCCTGTGACGATGGACGCGGCGTTGGCCCTGGTGGCCGCGGTGTTTATCTCGACTTTGCGGAAGCCATTGGTCAGTTCGGCCAAAAGACCATCGCCGAGCGTTACGGAAACCTCTTTGAAATGTATCAGCGCATCACGGGTGAAAGCGCCTATCAGCAGCCGATGCGCATCTACCCTGCCGTGCACTACACCATGGGTGGACTCTGGGTGGACTATAACCTCATGAGCAACCTGCCCGGCCTGCATGTGCTGGGTGAAGCCAACTTCTCTGACCATGGAGCCAACCGCCTGGGAGCAAGTGCGCTCATGCAAGGTCTGGCGGACGGTTACTTCGTCATCCCAACGACCATCGCCCCCTATCTGGTCACCCAGAGTCCCGGTTCAGTCACCACCAGCCATCCAGAGTTTAAGAAAGCCCTGGAAGACTGTCATAATCAGACCAACCGCTTCCTCAACAGCAAGGGCAAGCGCAGCGTGGACAGCTTCCACCGCGAACTGGGCCTACTAGTCTGGGACAAGTGCGGCATGGCACGTGACAAAGCCGGTCTTGCCGAAGCCCTCAAGCGCATCCCTGAACTCCGTGAAGAATTCTGGAACAATGTCACCGTCCCAGGCTCAGGCGCAGCCGCAAATCCAGAGCTGGAAAAAGCCGGACGCGTGGCTGACTTCATGGAATTTGCCGAACTGCTCTGCCTGGACGCCAGCCATCGTGAAGAAAGCTGCGGTGGTCACTTCCGCTCCGAGTACCAATACCCAGATGGTGAAGCGAAACGCGATGATGAAAACTTCTGCTACGCCGCAGCCTGGGAATACACGGGTGACTTTGCCAAACCGATCCTCAACAAAGAGCAGCTCACCTTTGAAGAAGTCCACCTGTCTGTGCGCAGCTACAAGTGATCTAAACCCTTTCTTTTAGCCCCCTATCTAATTTTCGGTTATGTCCCTCCTCAATCTTCACCTCAAAGTCTGGCGCCAGAACCAAGGTCAGTCCGGTCATTTCCAGGACATCGAAGCACCTGAAATCCCCGATCATGCTTCCTTCTTGGAGATGATGGATATCGTCAATGAACGCCTCATCGACAAAGGGCATGAGCCCGTGGCTTTTGACCATGACTGCCGCGAAGGCATTTGCGGTGCATGTTCCATGACCATCATTG
>JAOZVT010000933.1 GCA_025869455.1 Prosthecobacter sp. | reverse complement strand
TGAATGTGGACTTGGCCCCGACTTTCCTGGACTGGGCGGGGGCAGAGAAGCCTGCGGCTTATGAAGGGCGTAGCCTTGTGCCCCTGGTGGAAAATAAGCCCGTGGATGATTGGCGGACGCACTTCTTTTGTGAGCATTTGGATCTAGCTCCAACGTTGACTTGGGAAGGCGTGCGCGGTCAGCATTATGTTTATGCGCGGTATTTTGACCAAAAACCGCCTTATGAATTTCTGCATGATTTGCAAACCGATCCTGATGAGTTGAAAAACTTGGCGCTGGACCCTGCGCATGTGGCTGAGTTGGAAAAAATGCGCACGCTTTGTGATGCGGAAATGAATGCACGTGGTGGTGCTTTGCTTTCCATGGAGGCGCGCGGTGCACTGAAGCCTGCTGCTAAAAAAGGAGCTGCTAAAAAAGCCAAGGCCAAGGGTGCGGCATCAAAGAAGACTAACGAATGATGATGAAAGAAATCTACTTGTCTCTGGTCTTCCTGGCTACGAGCGAATAAAAATAGCTACGGATTGGATGCTGAACACATGGCGGCCTGGGGGAGTTCAGCGGGTGGTCATCTGGTGGCTTTGATGGGCACCTTAGAGGCTCCAGCCGAGGAACGCGTGCAGGCTGTGATTGACTGGTTCGGCCCATCGGATTTGCTGACGATGCCTCCCAATGTGCTGTCAGAGAAGCGTGATCGTGCAGCTTTGGCCAAAGCAAATGGGGCGGTGTTGCTAGGTGGTCTGGTGATGGATCAACCGGACAAAGCGAAGTCTGCGAGCGCGCTGTATCAGGTCAGTGAAGGGGATGCACCCTTCCTGATCATGCATGGGGATGCAGATCCTGCGGTGCCGCTGGATCAAAGCCAACGTCTGCATGAGAAACTGAAGGCTGCTGGCGTAGAGTCCACGCTCCAGATCATTCCTGGCGCTGGCCATGGCGGCAAAGGATTTGATACACCTGCCATGCGGGAGATGATCCAAGGCTTTTTGGCGAAGCATCTGAAAGTAAGCGCTGAGTAAGCTCACCGCAGACTGACGCAAAAGAAGCGGGTTTCCATGAAATGTGGGAATGACAAGGGCGTTTCTCTCCTTTCCATGAAGAAAGATAAGTCCTCTCTCAGTCGTCGCGATGCACTGAAACTCACCGCTGCCGGTCTTGGTGCACTGGCACTCGATCCGAGCACACTTTCAGCCCAAGCTGGGGCGTTGCCCTTTGGAGATAAGTTTCCGAGTCTGGATTCGCTGGCCACTGGGGAGTGGTGGTTTAAAGGTGTGGGCGCTGCCAAAGGTAAAGGCAAGGGGAAAGGAAAAGGTGGTAGCCCGCCTCCACCGATGGATGTGCCGCGTGATGAGGTGGTGGCCTTTGCCATTTACACGCATCAAAACGGAGTGCTGAAAATGAGCGCCCAACTCTTCCCTCTGAAACCTGGTGAGTCACGTGAGGTGCGTCTGGAGTTTCAGCGAGATGGAGAGTGGAAAGAAACTGCAAAAGCTGAGGTGATCTATCCAGGCTGGGATGCCCATTTCCGTGTCGAAGGCTGGGATGCGAGTCAAGATGTGCCGTATCGTGTTCGTCATGGTGAAAAGGCCATGTATGATGGCCTCATCCGTCGTGATCCGAAAGACAAGGAGGAGATCGTGATTGCGAATATGTCATGCAACTCCAGTCGCACGACGGGGCTGCGTCCTGAGATCATTGACAATCTGAAACTGCAAAATCCAGATCTCCTGTTCTTTGCTGGAGATCAGACCTACCGCCATACTGAGCACACGGCAGGCTGGCTCGAGTTTGGTCTTCAATTCCGTGAGATCATGCGTGATCGCCCGAGCATCTGCATCCCTGATGATCATGATGTGGGGCAGCCGAATTTATGGGGTGAGAATGGGAAGCTGTCCACTCTCCCCGGCAATGCGGACGGTGGCTACATGTATCCCGTGGAGTATGTGAATCAGGTGCAGCGTCAGCAGTCCTGGCATCTCCCTGATCCCGTGGACCCGGCAGATGTGGAGCGTGGTATCACGGTGTATTTTACGCGATTGACGGTGGGTGGTGTGGACTTTGCCATTCTCGAAGATCGTAAATTTAAGACAGGACCTGCGGGCAAGATTCCACAAATGGGACCGAGGCCAGATCACATCAATGATCCGTCTTATGATCCCTCCACCATTGATCTTCCTGGGTTGCAATTGCTGGGAGAACGCCAGGAGAAATTCTTGCGTGAATGGGGGCAAGACTGGACCGGCGCTGAAATGAAAGCGGTGCTTTCACAGACAGCCTTCTGCGGTGCGGTGCACATGCACGGCAAGGAAGAAGAGCGCCTGCTGGCGGATCTGGATTGCAATGGCTGGCCACAGACACCACGCAATCGCGCTCTGGAAGAAATTCGCCGGGCCTGGGCCGTGCATCTTTGTGGGGATCAGCATCTGGCCGTGGTGGTTAAACAAGGCATTGATGAATTTGGTGATGGTCCCTACGGCTTCACCAGTCCGGCTTTGGTCAATACGATCTATGGACGCTGGTGGCATCCACTGGACGAGAAGCCAGGTCCTAATCCTGTGCCCAATAGCCCACTGCCGTGGACGGGTGATTTTAAAGATGGTTTGGGTAACAAGATGAGCATGATGGCCTATGCAAATCCGCCTGATATTTTCAGCGAGCATTTGCGCGCTGATGGCTACGGCATTGCCAAGTTTAACAAAAAGTCACGTCGCATTACCTTTGAATGCTGGCCGCGCTTTTCTGATGCCAAAGAAGGAGACAAAGCCCAGTTTCCAGGTTGGCCGATCACAGTGGATATGGATGCGAATGATGGGCGCAAGGTCACCGGGTATTTGCCTGAGTTAGTCTTCGAAGGTGTGGCCAATCCCGTGGTTCAGGTCATTGATGACGCTAAAGGAGATATCCTCTACACTGTGCGTGTACAGGGAGATCGCTTCCAACCTCGCGTTTACGGAGAAGGCGCTCATACCGTCAAAGTAGGACGTGATAAGCCGGAAACGGTGGCGGTGGCTGCGGTGAAAGCCAAGGCAAAAACGGAGGCTGGTCAGCAGGCTGTAAAAATCTGATCTGATCTTTGCTTCATCAAACAACGGCTCCTCTCATTGGCTTTAAGCAGCCAGTTGACCAGGACTTTGATCAGAGGAGTCGTTGCTGAAGTTGGCGGGCTGTCAGAGTTCTTGCATGGGGTCCATGGCATATTGCCTGTGTCAGAACATCCGTAGAATAAAATGGAGGCTGGATGACACAATGGGCGACTTGCTACGTTGAGAGCGGGTGATGACAACCTTGTTCAGAGCCATTCTTCGCTTATCTCTCGTACTGCTCGTGTTGAGCGCTCCCCTTTTTGCAGCCAAGCCTAACATCATCTTTGTGATGGCGGATGATATGGGGTGGGGGCAGACGGGTTATCGCGGACATCCGATTTTGAAAACGCCGAATCTGGATGCCATGGCTGAAAATGGGCTTCGTTTTGAACGGTTCTATGCTGGGTGCCCCGTTTGTTCACCCACGCGTGCCAGTGTGCTGACAGGTCGCTCCAATGACCGTACAGGTGTCCTCACTCATGGTTATGCTCTACGTCTGCAAGAAAAGACGATTGCTCAGGCCTTGCGTGCCGATGGCTATGCGACAGGTCATTTTGGCAAGTGGCACTTGGACGGTTTTAAAGGTCCAGGAGCCCCTATTTTCCGTGATGATCCACGGGGGCCAGGAAAGTTTGGGTTTGATGAATGGGTTTCAGTCACCAATTTTTACGATCAAAATCCCCTCATGTCTCGGCAGGGTGAGTTCATGGAGTTTACCGGTGATTCCTCAGATGTGGTGGTGGATGAGGCGATAACGTTCATTGATAAACACAAGGCGGATGCGAATCCATTTTTTGCCGTGATCTGG
>JAOZVT010000932.1 GCA_025869455.1 Prosthecobacter sp. | reverse complement strand
GGCGGGGAGCTGGCCAAGAGCGTCAACGTGAATGGCTCCACCGTCACCAGCTACTTCGCCTACGAGTACTGGGACACGGCCAAGGAGATGGCGGTCACCACCCAGGGCTGGAACGCCGCCCTCAAGGGCAACAACGCATACTGGCGCCCCGGGTATGCCTATCACACCTATGACGTGAACGGGCATCTTGCCCAGGCCATCGATGCCGGCGCCGACGGCGCCGTGGGCAACGCCGACGACCGCACCTTCCGCTACATCAATGACGCCCAGGGCCTCACCCTGCTGCGCGACGAGATTGCCGGCACCCATGTGAACCGCATCGAGCGCTACTACTACGCCAACGGCGTGCGGGTGGGCGATGTCGGCAACGACGGCCCGAGCCGCACCGACTACACCCAGGCCATTGTCGGGCGCAAGGTGGATCACAAGAGCTACAAGAGCTGGAGCCCGGTGGCAAGCGCCGACTTCGACCAGAACTACGAGCCGGTGAGCCCCACCTACCCGGGCCCGACGCCATCCAGCTACACCGTGCGCTCCGGCGACACCCTGCAGAGCATCGCCCGCAGCGTCTGGGGCGACGCCAGCCTGTGGTACCTGATTGCCGACGCCAACGGGTTGTCGGGCAACGAGATCCTGAAGGCCGGGGCGACGCTCACCCTGCCGAACAAGATCACCAATCTGCACAACAACGCAGGCACCTTCCGGCCCTACAACCCGGGCGAGGTGATCGGGGACACGAGTCCCACCCTGCCTGCCGCGCCGCCGCCGCCGAGAAGGAAGAAATGCGGTGGCTTGGCCATCATTGTGGTGGCGGTGGTGGCGGTCGTGGCGACAATCGCAACTGCAGGGGTTATGGCCGGCCAAGCCGCTATCACTGCGGCAGGTGGCGTTATGCAGGCCGGAGCTGTTGCAATTGGCGGGGCGCTTACCGCTACCGGAATCGGCTTTACGGGATTGGCAGTTGCCGGGGCCGCTGGCTCAATCGCGGGCCAACTTGCCGGCATGGCTCTGGGTGTACAGGACAAGTTCAACTGGGGAGGGGTTGCCGCCGGGGCATTAACCTCGATGGCAACCGCAGGATTGGGAAATATTGGCGACGGCGGTGTCGCGGGGGCGCTGGGCGTCAAGAATGCTACCGCTCGATTAATGGTCAATAGTGCAGTTGGCAACGTGGCAAGCCAAGGGATCGGACTACTTACCGGCCAGCAGAAGAGCTTCAGCTGGACGAGCGTAGCCGCCAGCGCAATCAGCGCGCCTATTGCCAACCAGGTAAGCAAGTCCCTGTTCGGTAGTAACGTTGCGGCGGATGGCTTCACCCGAACGGGTGGGGCGCTGAACATTCAGAATCCGGTCGCCAATCTTCTGGCGCAGACGACGGTAGATTCGTTGGTTTCAACCACAGCTCGGCTGGTGATTCAGGGAGGACGGCTTGACTGGGCAGCCGTGGCTGCGGACGCATTGAGCAGCTTTGCGCAGCGTTGGTGGAGTTCAGATGGCGTTCAAGCTCCGAGTGCAGAGATTCCTAACTACTCTGAGATCGATCTGGACGGTGCAGAAGAAAGGCTCAAGAAACATCTATTGCTAAACGATCCGGTGAAGGTCACCGCTAAGGATGATGCAGGCTGGTCAGCCTATGTTGAAGCAGCGAATAAAGCTGAGTCCATGGCGAAATCAGCCGTAGATTACATGCGCCTTCTGAAAGCTGGTGCGGTCGAAAAAGCTACTAACTATTTGTCTGAACTTGCGGAGAACAACCCCTCGCTAGCGCATGGCGTAAAAGTGTTGGGTGAGTCGTTACCGGAATTATACGACGGACTTAAGAGTGCTCTGGTAGATGCTGCTCCAGATATACTCCTTGATGCCGCTATGGCCATTGGAGGAGCAGTTGTCTCGCCTATTTCCGGCGGAGCCTCGTTAGCCGTTAGTGTCGCTACGGCAATGCGCAGGATAGACAAACTAGCTCGGTTTGCTGACGGGGCTGGAAAAGCTATTGGACTCTTGGAAAAGGCCTATGGCGACCTACCTGAGTTGCTTGAAAAGCTAGAGGTGAGTGCTGGTGCAGAGTTACGCGAAAAATTTAACGAAATACTTCCCGGTGTCGAAGATACTGGTGTTCAAAGTGCATTGGGATCCATCGTTGCTAAGGCTAATCATTACGTCGTTGCTTTCACGGACGGGATTGCTAAAGGTAGCAAACTGATGGTCGCGATAGGACACACCATGATGCGTCACGGGGAGGTCGCAGAGCGGATTACAGGAACCGTTCTCGAACACTCTGGGCTCTTTGATGTCAGCAAGGTTCCGGGTACGGATTATCAGGCAATTGGCCCCATTCAAAACAGAAGTAACCATGGTATTGACTTTATTGGACGAGCTTTGACGGGAAGATATGCTGGTGAGTTTGTCGGTTTCGAAATAAAGGCGGGCCTATTCAAGGCGGCTCCGGCGCTGGAAGGTGATCAAAGGCGTGGGGCGAAATATTTTATTCCAAATAGATTGGATCGGGCTATATCGGGGGAAGGTGCTTGGTCTAGGGGCAACGCCGGAACATCAGAGTTTGCTAGCTATATCCGGCAAGATATGGGGCGTAAGGGTTACGTGGGGTTTGTTATTAGCAATGATTTTATTGGCGTGAAGGGTAAGGAAAACGTACGTTTTCGAGAATGGAAATAGGCGAAAAACTGTTATGGCGCTAAAGCGTTTGCATCCAGATTCCAGTAATCGGAATGAAGTTATTGCGGCTACCTTAAATGAGATACTCCGTGGCGAGACAAAGTGCCGCTCTTTGATTGCACACAATCAAAGAGTTTGTCGTGAGCATTGGTTGCCGGCTAACCATGTTGAAGGAGTGATCGGCGCGTGCGCGGGTGTTTTCTACGATCAGATGTCGTTGGCAATTCCTAAGTTATGGCACGGCGATCACCAGGGTGTCCAATTGCTTGGAAACGGCGCAGGGAGTATGTATCTGGCGGCTCGCCTGGATTTCTGCGATCTTAAACTCATCACAGACGGCTTTAATTTTGAAAATCCAGTGCTTAAACACCTGCTGATTTTTCATGGCCTTTTGGCAAAGGTCGGGGATAATTCTATGCCCAAATGGTTCGCGCCCCACCTGCTAAAATTGTTGGATGGAAAGGCGAGCGATCTCCTCCGTCAAATTGACGAGCCTTTTGTCGAATTTATGCGATTGCTAGTGCAGGCTCAGATTGTGCATAAGTGGCCGGAGGAAGTTGATAGTCGTGCTTTAAGGGGGTTCGCGCCGCTGTTGCAATTTGCCGGGGGCGGGGACAAATTCAGAAGGGTCTTGGAGGACTATTGTGACTTCCGATTGTGCAATGCTTGGGGATGGAACGAAGTTGATGCGCGTAATCCGAGAAAGCCATCTCAGTCCTTTCCGAGCTCGATATTCGATGGGCCTGGTTGGGAGGCGCTATTGCCTTTCGAGTTGTTCTCCCTTCAATATGTCTATGAATCTTGTACCGGCATGCCGTTGCCATTGAACGCTGATCATCCGCTGCTACATAGTAAGTTGATGGCACTGCCGCCTGTTTGGCCCTTCCCGGAAAGTGAATTAGTTGCGGAGGTTGAGATATTTGGTGCGGGAAAGTTTGGTGAAAGTTGGCACGAGAAGTAGCGCTAAAATGTTAGTGGGGTGCTGCAGGTTCTGCTTGGAAAATACTGGTTTCAGGAGAGGTTGGAATTCAGCTAATGCGCGTTGGCTGCCGCTGCCGATGCGTTATAAAAAGCGCCGCTGTGCGCGTATTATGGCTTTTGGGTTGAAGGAAAAAGGTTTGTCGAGCAGTTGTTGTGGCGAGGCGGTTAGGTGGATTAGGTTTGGGAACAATAGGGGACGTACCACGAATACCATAGGGGACGCACCACGAATACCGA